>JANQJY010000105.1 GCA_028281385.1 Rickettsiales bacterium
TCGGCCTGAAAGGCATTCCTAATGCGTCGGAAGCGGTGATTGTCGCGCGTGATATTCTGCTGACCGAATTAACGGGCGGGCACTATCATCTGTTGCATGCTTCAACCGCCGAAGCGGTGGAACTGATGATAGTGCCCGCCCGTTAATTCGGTCAGCAGAATATCACGCGCGACAATCACCGCTTCCGACGCATTAGGAATGCCTTTCAGGCCGAGTTGTGCGGATACGGCGCCTTCATTCATGCAGCCGCCGGCCGACAGGTCCAGATCTTCGGCATGCTGGGCGATCGGTAACTGCAGCGCAGCCGAATAGGCGAGTGCCTGGCGCATGATCTGCGCATTCATGACCGGCAGGCCGTCATCGGTAAAGCCGACAGCGCCTTCATCGGCCAGCAGACCCATTTCGGTGATTTGTTCACCCTTCATCGCTTTGGTAATGGCCCCGTAGGTGCGGACATGGACATACCCCGCCTCATGCGTGCGCCGATGAATGAAGGCGATGAGCGACGGATCGTCAATCACCGGATCGGTATTGGGCATGCAGGCCACGGTGGTCACACCGCCCGCTGCGGCGGATTTGCTGCCGCTTTCAATCGTCTCCTTATGCTCAAAGCCCGGCTCGCGGAAATGCACCTGGTTATCGATCAGGCCGGGGCAGAGCAGATGGCCTTTGCAATCAATCACCTCGGCACCTTCGGGCAAGTTGCCGTCTTTGATATCAGCCCCGGCATCGGAGATGGCGGCACCTTTGGTCAACACGCCGCCGGTCACGTCAAGCCCGCTTGCCGGGTCCATGACACGGGCATTGACATAGGCGACCATGTGATCGTCGGATAATGCATAAGTGGGTTTGGTAAAAGTTTGGGTCATGATGAGTCCTTCAATAACATTTCCAATAAGGCCTGACGCACCGCGACACCCGCTTCGACCTGCTCGAGAATTGCTGTACGTTCCAGATCATCCGCCAGTTCATATGTCATTTCTACCCCGCGATTAACCGGGCCTGGATGCAGTATCAGCGCGTCCGCTTTTGCCTGTGCCAACCGTTCGTAAGTAAGACCGTAACGCGCAAAATAATCGCGCACCGACGCAACAGATGGAGCGGTCATCCGCTCTTTTTGCAGACGCAGCATCATGATGATATCAGCATCTTTCAGCCCATCATCAACATGGTAGTATGTCTCAACCGGATGATACGGCGTCACATCGATCGGCATCAGCGTTGGCGGTGCGATCCAGCGAATCTTAGCGCCGAGCATGCCCAGCAGCCTGGTGTTGGAGCGTGCCACACGGCTGTGCAGAATATCGCCGCAGATGGCGACCGTCAGTCCTTTGATATGTCCCTTCTTTGCACGGATGGTGAAAGCATCGAGTAACGCCTGCGTCGGATGGGCGTGACAACCGTCCCCGGCATTGATCAGCGATCCGTCCACTTTTCCTTTGACCAGTTCCGGTGCACTGGCCTGCGGATGGCGCAACACAATCGCATCCGCCTGCATGGCGTTGAGGGTGGCGATGGTATCGAGCAGCGACTCGCCCTTATTCACCGACGAAACCGACGCCGACAGATTAATCACATCCATGCCCAGGCGTTTGCCGGCCAGTTCGAAGGAGGCGCGCGTGCGGGTCGACGATTCAAAAAACAGGTTGATCAGGGTGCGGCCTTTAAGAACCGGGTGTTTTTTATCCTTCTGGCGATTGCGTTTGACATATTCTCCCGCCAGATCGAGCAATGTTTCGGCCTGAGCTGTTGACAGGTCATCAACATCGAACAGGTGAGGGGGGAATGCCGTGCTCTTATGCGCCATATGCCCTAGATACTGTGTCGACAGCCAGTTATGCAAGAGAAAACCTCCCTTTGTGGCTGAGAAGCTGCCGGGGGTGGCTTTGGGTTGCACTTTGGACAAGGATTCATTAGAAGGACTAAACGATATAGCGAATATAAACCCAGGCAGGTTCATGATTCTTCGTACATATATATTTCTGTTTCTTCTGTTGCCTCTGGCGGCCTGTTCGATCGAGGGCAGTGAGGATCGTATCTTTGATCCGGACGAAGTCTTCAGCGCGCTCGATGCACCGGATGTGCCGCGCATTCATCAAACCCTGCATAGCGCGGCGAAAGATGCCACGAAACGTGGCGAATACGGCAAGGCCGTCTCGCTCTATCAGCAGTTGGTCGATAAGGAGCGCAACAATCTTGACTATCTGCTGGGGTTGGCCGAAGCGTTGCGGCGCGGTGGAGAGCATGTCAAAGCGATTAAGGTCTATCATCACATGCTGACAATCGAGCCGGATAATCTGAATGCGCTGGAAGGCAAAGGGCTGGCGACAATGGCGCTCGGTGAATTTTCCGATGCCGGAAAACTGTTTGAACAGGTGGTGCACACCGATCCGACGCGTTGGCGCACATTGAATGCGCTGGGTATTTTATTTTCTCTTAAAGGCCATACGGAAGACGGCATGGCCTATTACCGCGAAGCACTCAAGCAGGATGAAAATAATCCGACCGTGCTGAATAATATCGGGCTGAGCTGGGCGGTGGGACGTAATTTCAGAAAATCCATTGCGGCGCTCACACGCGGGATACATTTTTCCGATACCAAGGAACGTCAGAAACAGATTGAACTGAATCTGGCACTGGTGCATGGCATTTCCGGCGATATGGAAACCGCGTCCAAAATTGCCAGCAAACACTTGGAAGGCCCGGCGCTTGATAATAATCTCGGGCTCTATGCGCATCTGGCGAATAATGATGAACTGGCAAAAAGCTACCTGAACACTGCGCTCACCCATAGCTCCACCTTTTACGAGCGTGCGTGGCGTAATCTCGATATTATCAGCCAGACCGCCGAAAGTGAATTTGACCGCACCAGGTCCCGCGAGATGCTCGAAGAATCCCTCTTTGAATAAAAAAACCACTCCTTTTATCAAAGAAACATTCCTCTGCAAGAAAAATTTGATTTTTTTATTTTTCGTTTAAAAACAAATTTTTGGTTTTCTTATCAACGAAGCTACGCACACACATTTCAAAAAAAATTGTCATCTCAGCTGATTGCGATAATGTCCGGCTTACAGGATGCATTGATAATTAACTCGTTAGTTAGAAGGCATTTTGGGGAGGAGGAAGTAAGGTAGCCTTCTTCGCTTCTGACCAGGAAGCACCGACATAGAGTATGATAGCGCGTCATAGTCTCACTGTCGGGAAGTGTGAGAGAGTTCGCTTGATCATACAACTCGAAGAACAGCGCTGCTCCCCGGAGCAGCCGTTCTTTGAGACCGAAGATAAGGGAATCACGGTTTTAGTCAACTTGGTTTCAGACTCTTTGGATAACCGTCTCTCGGTAAGCGCGGCGAAAGCTGCACTTAAAAGATTCGGTGAAAGGGCGCGAGTCACATCGCGCCCTTTTTATTTTTGATATCACTCCAAGATTATTGTGAACCTGAAAGTCACTCTGCTACACTGCCGAAGCAGTGTTTGTTTCACCCGCAGAATGTTTTGCGGCCGTCTCGACCAATTGTGCCACGACATTTTTCAACATTTTCTGCTGTGCTGTGTCGGTCAGTTGTCCATGCTCATCGAATGCTTGAAACGCTTGCGTTATGGCGATCTGATTCGGGATCACATGTACCGCAATATTACCCAGCATCATGCGCAACGGCACCAGCCCGCGCAGTCCGCCCAGCGCGCCGGGGGAGGCAGCGCCAAGCGCAGCAATTTTATCCTTGAAGGCAATCATCGGTGTTTCGCCTTTCGCACTCGGGCGGCTCATCCAGTCGATCACATTTTTCAGTAAGGGTGAAAAGCTGCTGTTATATTCCGGCGAGGCGATAAAAAATCCATCATGTTCCTGGAACAGTCGCTTTAGCCTGGTGGCATGTTCAGGCATACCGTTTTCTGCTTCTTCATCTTCGCAGAAAAGAGGCATCGGATAATCTTTCAAATCAATGAAGGTCGCGTCCGCACCCAGTGATTCGGCCAGTTTGCACGCGGTGCGCGCCAGTTTTTTGTTGCATGAGTCTTTACGTGCACTGCCGGCAAGAAATAACAGTTTCGACATGGGAGGATCCTTTCGGTGGGCAGGTGGATGACATCGATTAGATAGGTAGACGCTTACTGAGGATCAAGCGGTCTTTTTCGCTTTTTGTTTTTCCTCTTTTTTCGCTTGGTTCCACAGCGCGTCCATCTCTTCCAGCGAGCTGTTGTCCAGAGATTTATTCTGCGTTTCAAGTGATTGCTCGATGTAATGAAAGCGGCGCTCGAACTTTCGGTTGCTGTCGCGCAGCGCATCTTCGGGATCGACCTTCAGTTTGTGCGCAAGATTGGCGACGACAAACAGCAGATCGCCGATCTCTTCTTTGATATGGTTGTTGTCATCGGAGGCGATGGCCTGTTCGACTTCCTCGAGTTCTTCTTTGATCTTGTCGATCACCTGCGCTGTGTGCGGCCAGTCGAACCCGACACGCGCCGCACGCTTTTGCAGCTTTTCCGCACGCAGCAGGGCCGGTAGCGCCAGCGGCACATCATCGAGAATACCGGTATTCTTTTTGGCATCGCGTTCCTGTTGCTTGATCGTTTCCCAATTGGTGGTAACCGCTTCGGCATGCTCGGCCTGCGCGTCGCCGAACACATGCGGATGGCGGCGGATCATTTTCTCAGCAATGCCTTCGGCGACGGCGTGAAAATCGAACCATCCCTCTTCCTTGGCCATTTGCGCATGAAATACGACCTGCAGTAACAAGTCCCCGAGTTCTGATTTCAAATCCTCCTTATCATTACGCTCGATCGCATCGGCAACTTCATAGGCTTCCTCAATCGTATAGGGCAGGATGGAACGAAAATCCTGCTCGACATCCCACGGGCAGCCACTGTCTTTGTCGCGCAGCTTTGCCATGATTTCAAGCAATCGCTCGACCGGGGAAGGGGAGTGAGTCATGGTTTTTGTCCTTTATTTGTCATCGCGAGGAGTCTCGCCGTAGCCCGAAGGGCAAAGGCGGACGACGCGGCGATCTATTATTAAGTGGCAGCAGTGCTGTTGTGATCGCTTCGCGCTCAACAACGCTTGCTGCCCGTATCCTTGCATCGTCTGGATTGCTTCCCCCTTTTTCGCTTTCGCTCCGCGCTTCACGCGACCATTCAAGCACAAGGGCTCGCAATGACATTCTACCCGGTTGAATTATTATCACTCTCTTATATAAGGTGATCAGACAAAGTCGAGAAGGAGAGAGATGAATTTGCATAAACTTGCCAATCCGGCCGCCTTTATGCGTGTCAGCGAGCGGCTGTTGCCCTGGCTGCTGGTGATGGGCTGCGGCTTGCTGGCGTACGGTGTGTATCTGTCGTTCTTCGCCTCGCCGCCCGATTATCAGCAGGGTGAGACGGTGCGCATTATGTATGTGCATGTGCCTGCGGCCTGGCTGTCGATGGCAGGTTACGGGTTTATGGCGGTTTGTTCGGCG
This sequence comes from Rickettsiales bacterium, assembly GCA_028281385.1. Classification (GTDB taxonomy): domain Bacteria; phylum Pseudomonadota; class Alphaproteobacteria; order Rickettsiales; family UBA3002; genus JANQJY01. Next base: position 5,457 of record JANQJY010000105.1, read on the forward strand.
ATCTGGCTGGTATGGAAACATACGCTGGCGGATCTGCTGGCACGTGCTGCCGCACCGGTGGGCATGGGATTTACGCTGATTGTGCTAGTGACCGGCTCGCTGTGGGGCAAGCCGATGTGGGGCACCTGGTGGGTGTGGGATGCGCGGCTGACCTCGGTGCTGTTATTGTTCTTTTTGTATCTCGGCTATGTCGCCATGACCAGCGGCGAGGTGATCACCGATCAGAACCGCCGGGCGGCAGCGGTATTGTCGCTCATCGGTGCGCTCAATCTGCCGATCATCAAATTCTCCGTCGAATGGTGGAACACGCTGCATCAACCGGCCAGCGTCCTGCGCATGGATGGGCCGAGTATCGACAGCACCATGCTGTGGCCGCTGCTGGTGATGTTTGCCGCCTTATTGTTACTGTTTATCGTCACCGTCATCCACCGAACACACGCATTGCTGCTGCGTCAAAAATTACGCCGGTTGCAGTTGCAATCGATGCAGCAATCGACTAGATAATCGCACGGATACCTATGGATTTATAAGGAGAGACGTGCGTGACCTATGTCGTGACCGATGCCTGCATCAAATGCAAATACACCGATTGTGTGGAAGTCTGTCCGGTGGACTGCTTTTATGAAGGCGAAAATATGCTGGTGATCCATCCCGATGAATGTATCGATTGCGGGGTGTGCGAACCTGAATGCCCGATCGAGGCGATCAAACCCGAGTCGGAGGAACTGATTGACTGGGTGGAAGTGAACCGCGAATATGCACTGCTTTGGCCCAATATTACCGAGCAGAAAACTCCGCTTGCCACTGCCGAGGAATTCAAGGATAAGCCGAATAAATATCCTGAGCATTTCAGCAAGAATCCCGGCGAAGGGGATTAAAAAATGCAAAAAACGACTTTCTGTTAACGGAATTTTAACCCTTGATTCGTTTTTTTTTCGACTTTGGGGTTTTATCTTGCCCCGTTTTATGGTATAACTCCACCTCGTTTTCGGGCGAAAGCCGCAGAAAATCTAATAAAAATAGTGTTAACTGCTCGGTTGGTTAAGCGTCTTATCTTTGACTCTCCCCTTATCCGAGCCCAGAAAGAGGAAGTAGTGAGCTATGGCTAAAGCAACCTTCAAAGTAAATCAATATGTCGTCTATCCGACCCATGGTGTGGGTAAAATCGTTGGCAAGGAGACCGAAAGCATCGGTGAATATGAGTTGCAGGTGTTTGTGATTCATTTTGAGAAGGATAAAATGACGTTGCGTGTACCGGTACATCGCGCGGAAGCGGCCGGGCTGCGTTCAGTGTCGGAAGAAGGTGAAGTGAAAAAAGCGCTTACCACGCTGAAGGGCAAAGCCAAAACCTCACGCGGGATGTGGAGCCGTCGTGCTGCAGAATATGAAGCGAAAATCAATTCCGGCTGCATTATCTCTGTGGCGGAAGTGGTGCGCGATCTGCATAAGAATGTCGATCAGTCGGAGCGTTCCTATTCCGAGCGTATGATTTATGAGACTGCACTGAACCGTCTGGTCGGCGAAGTTGCAGCGTCCAAGTCGATCGACAATAGCGAAGCCCAGTCACAACTGATGAAAGTGCTGAAGAAACAAGCCGCATAATAAACAAGCAGTTAAGTGATGTATGAAAGGCCCCTTCGTGGGGCCTTTTTTATTTTTGTCATCCCGGCGACCCGCTGCGCCAGCGCTAGCGCGGCGAGTGAGGCGCGCTTCCGCCTTCGCTAAAGCTATGGCGGACATGCAAGGCTGAGT
>JANQJY010000108.1 GCA_028281385.1 Rickettsiales bacterium
GAGAGGGTTTTCGCTCGTTGAATTATCCATTGTATTAGTCATACTCGGCCTTCTCACCGGCGGCATCCTCACCGGCCAGAACCTCATCCGCGCAGCGGAGTTGAGGAGTGTGGCAACGGATATGGCCAATTATCGTGCGGCAGTTTATACCTTTCGTGATAAATATTTCTCATTACCCGGTGATATGACCAACGCGACCAGCTTTTGGGGCGACAATGCTGCAGAATGTGCAGATGCCGCTATTGCAGACGGAACACCAGGCACATGCAATGGGAATGGCGATGGTGCACTTACCGCAGCATCCCTGAACGGTGCAACGGGAGAAGTGTTCCAATTCTGGAATCAACTCGCTCTGGCAGGGTTGATCGAAGGCACCTATACGGGGCTTTCCGGACCATCTCCCGCAGGGTCAGTAGTTGGGTGGCACTCCGTGCCCGGCTTAAATGTACCTCAATCAAAATTAGGTGCGGAATATGGTTGGTCCATTGTATATTATAGTTGGTCCGGTAACGGCAGCTATTTGGACAACAGCCCAGCATCCAACTTTATGGTGTTTGGAAAAAAAGATAACGATGAAGTTACCTATCATTATTCACTTTCACCAGAAGAGGTGTGGAATATCGACATGAAAATGGATGACGGTAAGGCCGGGCGTGGCGGTATGAGAGTAATTCACTGGAATAACTGTACCGATGCTACTGCCTCGAACGACTTTGATGCTGATTATCTCCTGACAGAGACCGGTCGCCTCTGCGCGATCCAATTTATGGGAGCATTTCAATAGGCGGATGATATGAACCATATCACCTTACTCGTCGAAAACCTTCTTTGATTTCAATAACCCCATTGTAATTTGCGGATTCTGCTCTATGTAAGGGGCAGATGATTATGTCTGAAGAGAAGGAACGACGCATGTCCGGCATTAAGGTTGTTAAGGCGCAGGAAGAGAATCGTCCGTCGAAGGACGAGGCGATGGAGGCGGTGCGCACGCTGATTCGCTGGGCCGGGGATGATCCGATGCGCGAGGGGTTGTGGGATACCCCGAAACGCGTGGTCGACGCTTACCGCGAATGGTTCGGTGGTTATGAGGAAGATCCAAAGGCAGTATTGTCCAAGACCTTTGAAGAGGTCGAGGAGTATGACGAGATGGTGCTGCTGAAGAATATGCGCTTCGAGTCGCATTGCGAGCATCATATCGCGCCGATCATCGGCAAGGCGCACATCGCCTATCTGCCTGATAAGCGCGTGGTGGGGATTTCCAAGCTGGCGCGCCTGCTCGATGTTTTCGCCAAACGTCTGCAGACTCAGGAAGTGATGACGGCGCAGATTGCCGACACACTGCAGGAGGTGTTACAGCCCAAGGGCGTCGGCGTCGTGCTCGATGCGGCGCATGAATGCATGACAACGCGCGGCGTGCATAAACATGAGACAACCACCGTCACCAGCCGTATGCACGGTGCCTTCAAGACCGATTCACGCACTCGCGCCGAATTCATGTCGCTGATCAGCTCGCCGGAAATCGGCTGATTTCGTCCCAGGTTGGGATTGTCATCTTATGAATACCTGGATTACAGCTGTCATTCCCGCGCAGGCGGGAATCTTATAGCCGTAATGCACAAAGATCCCCGCTTTCGCGGGGATGACGAGGGCATGAATAAGATGATAGCCTCAACATGTCATTTTCATCGAATTGTCATAGAGTAAGGAAGTTTCATGTCTATCTCCTGAGGAAATATGCTATGCTGCCGATATGGCACGCAGAAACAAACCTTTGGCACATATGGATCATCCACTGATTGCGGCGGTCATAGATAAGACCTTTCGTTTTATTGAGCACGCCGATGCCGAAGAAAAACTTGCCGTCATCGCTAAACAATGCATTACCGCCAAAGACCAGCCCGAAGCAGGACTCAGGCTGTGGATTCACAGTTTTGCCGTGACCGGGGAAGAGGCGGAGGAGGGCTATCTCGGCCATTTCGCCACGATCACCACTCGGCAGCGCAAAGAGGATCAGACTTATTATCTGTCGGCGGAAAAGGAGTTGGTGGAGCTCAAATATCACCCTCAACGCGTGCGCCCGAAACAGCGCATGCCCAACTGGGGCCATCCGACCTTGCGCAGGGTCAAGGCGGGGCGGGTCTATCACACCGTGGAAGAGGCGCAAGAGGCGCTGGCCGATTTGCATCTGGAATTCCCGCACACGACGATTCCAGCGAATAACAACAAACTCTATCTCATGATTTTCAGCCGCAAGGACAATCCGAAAGAGCCGGTATCGAAATATGTCTTCGAGATTGAAGTACGAAAAGAAGGAGATTTTGTCATTGTTTACGAGAAAAACGCCTATGACGAGGCAAAATTGCCACTGGAACCGAAAGAAACTCCGCCGGATGAGGCACCAAAAGGCTATTTTACCGCCAAAGTGGCATTAAAACGCCAGCGAAAATAATAAAACATCCGCATTAATAGATGTCCTCGCCCAAGAAAATCGCACTTGCCGTCGTCCTATGGTTTGGATAGGTGATAACCATGGATGACAAACACATCATCATACAGATCGAACTTGCCAAAGAAGGTGACGCTGCCGCCTTTCGCACGGTGATCGGCCATTATTACGACTATATCTATCGTGTGGCCTATAAATGGCTGGGTGCGCGCGAGGATGCCGAGGATGTGGCGCAGACGGTCTGTGTGAAACTGGCGGATTCGATTCAGTCCTATCGTGGCGATGCGAAATTCTCCAGCTGGATTTATCGCATCACCCTGAATGCGGCGAAGGATTATCAGAAGGTGCAGTGGAAAAAGCGCGCGCGCGAAGACGGCTCGCTCGATCTGTCGCTGTTTGCTGATGAGCAGCCCGATCAGGAACGCAGCATCATCGCCAAACGGCTCTATCTGTGCATCTCGCGCTTAAGTGAGAAAATGCGCATGGCGGTGATTCTCGTCTGTGCCGAAGGGATGAGCCACTCGCAAGCCGCCGAAGCGCTCGATACCAAGGAAGGCACCATCTCCTGGCGCATTTCGGAAGCCAAAAAACAACTGCATGTCTGCATGGAAGGCAAGGCATTATTAACCAAGTAAAGGATTTTTTGCCATGAGACTGATTTTTTTGAAGAACAAGGAAATTTTTGACAACGTAGCGGTGCCTACGATGGAGAAAATTTCCGTCGTTATTCGGCAAAATCAGCCATGGCCCTTCGGGTTGCGGCAAAAATCATCGCCCACTACGTCCTTACGCTTGTCAATAGTACCACTATGCACTGCGCGCAACTCCTTGTGGAGCAATGATTTTTGTCAGCAACAAAACACCCTTTACTTGGTTAATAATGCCTGGGAAAGGAAGGTCGTGACATGAGCATGAAGGATAAAAGCGACAAGGAACTGTTCGATCTGCTCTCACATTACGAGATTCCGGATGCGGACGAGCAGACGAAAAACACCGCTGTTGATGCGGCTGTCAGCCGCTTTGAAGCGGCGGCAGTCACCGAACAGGAAAAAAGTGAAAAAATTGTCCAAGAACTGGAGCACCCGCATCGTCCTAACAGTATCATCAACTGGATAGGAGATTTAACGATGAAAAAACTGTATATTGTCGGCGGTGTGGCCGCCTGTGGCGTGTTCACCTTTGCCCTGACCAACAGCACCATGCTCACCCAGATCTGGCCGGAGCATGAAGCCTTTGAACATAAAATCTCGGACGGTCTGCAGAGTACAGTCCCAAATCTGCCTGCGAAACCGTCGGACGACAAGGATGTTTCCACAGTTTATCGTCAGGAGAAGAAGCAGGAACGCTCGGACACCCCCGCCGCGCCCGGTGAAGCTAGCGGCCGAACCCTGCTGAAGGAAATGGAGGAAGAGATCTTTGCCGAATCGGATGCTGTTTCGGGACCGCTGCCTGCCGCTTCGCCGCCGCCTGTTGTGACCGGCGGGCACAAAGCCAAAATCATGGGACAGGTGATGAGCAATGAAGCCTTTGCCCCGGCTATGATGGCCACACCAAAACGCATGATCGCACCGGCGCCCATGCCGGATGTCATTGTGCCACAGCCACCGGAATATGTCGGGCGCGACAAGTTTGAAGATATTGAGGACAGCCCGATCAAGCTGGTGACGGAAGAGCCGGTCTCAACCTTCTCAATCGATGTCGACACTGCCTCTTACAGCTTCGTGCGTCGTCAGATCAACAACGGCGTTTTGCCGCAGCCCGATGCGGTACGCGTGGAAGAGATGGTCAATTATTTCGACTATGACTATCCGGGTACCGCGACCAAGGAAGAGCCGTTCGGCACCAGCGTCACCGTGTTCGATACGCCGTGGAATCAGGATACCAAACTGATGCATATCGGCATTCAGGGCTTTGACATCGACGCAGATGAAAAGCCGCGCAGCAATCTGGTATTTCTGATCGACACCTCCGGCTCGATGTCGTCGCAGGACAAGTTGCCGCTGCTCAAAAACGCGTTCAAGCTGATGGTCGAGCATCTCGATGAGGACGATACGGTGGCGATTGCCACCTATGCCGGATCGGCTGGCACCGTGCTTGAGCCGACCAAAGTCAAGGACAAACAAAAAATCATTGCTGCGCTTAACCGGCTGCATTCGGGCGGCTCGACCGCCGGTGCGGCGGGCATCAAGCTCGCTTACGAGTTGGCAGAGGCCAATTTCGACAAGGAGGCCGTCAACCGCGTCTTCCTCGCCACCGACGGCGATTTCAATGTCGGCATCACCAACCGCGAGGAACTCAAAGGCTTTATCGAGCGCAAGCGCGAGACCGGCGTGTTTCTGTCGGTGCTGGGCTTCGGCCAGGGCAATTACAATGATGCGTTGATGCAGACGCTGGCGCAGAACGGCAATGGTGTCGCCGCTTATATCGACAGCCTGAACGAAGCGCGCAAGCTGCTGGTAGAGGAAGCGTCTTCGACCATGTTCCCGATTGCCAAGGATGTGAAGCTGCAGATCGAGTTCAACCCGCAGCAGATCAAGGACTACCGCCTGATCGGCTACCGCACGCGCATTCTGAACCGCGAGGATTTCAACAATGACAAGGTCGATGCCGGGGAAATCGGCTCGGGCCATACCGTCACTGCGATCTATGAAGTCACGCCGACGGATAGCCAGGCCACCCATGTCGATCCGTTGCGTTACGGGAAAAAGACCGAGGAAGAAAACGTAGCAAGTGACGTGGCCGCGTCGGATGAGTTGGCCTTCCTCAAAATCCGTTACAAGCTGCCGCAGGAGGATCAAAGCACCCTCATCACCCTGCCGGTCACCGGGGAGGCACACGGCACCATGTTCGACAAGGCGTCCGACGATGTGCGCTTTGCTACCGCGGTGGCCGCCTTCGGCCAGCAGTTGCGCGGCGGTAAGTTCCTCGGTGGATTTGGTTATGATGACATCATCGAACTGGCAAACGGCGCCAAGGGTAAGGATGAATTCGGCTACCGCGCCGAGTTTGTCAATCTGGTACGGCTCGCCAAGTCAATGCCGGCGATGTAGCCTCGATATGTCACCCCGGCGACCCGCTGCGCCAGCGCTTGCGCGGCGAGAGGCCGGGGTCTCCATCCATGTGACAGGAGATCCCGCAACAAGTGCGGGATGACACTCGCAACAAGTGCGGGATGACAGTTTTAAACGTTTACCATCGCACCTTTGTTCACCCCTTCATAGGCTTTGACCATAAAGCGGCTGGAGGGGTGCTGCGCTTTGAGCGTCCGGGCGATATGCTGCGCGATGCATTCCACCGTCGAATCGGCTTCGATCACCTCACACATCCGCCGCGGCAGTTCGAGCATGAACGCTTCCTGCCCCGATCTATAGGCGAATTGAATCCGGCCGTCTTTTTCTTCGACCACATCTTCCGCCGAGCCGATATAGACATGTTTCCATTGCTCTGCCCACTGCGCCATCAAGTCTATTGCTAACTCTCCATCACGCCAGATTTCGATCTTCGAGCGATGACCATGCGCGATGCGCCGGCAATGACCGTCATGCTTTTTCAGCCCGTGCGAATAGTGATAATAGGGACCGTCGATGATTTCCTCGCGCAGCGTCACCTCCACCCGCTCGACCGTCTTATTCACCACTTCCATCAACTGTGTTTCGAGATAGTCGCCGAGCGTGTCTTTGGTAATGTCTTCTACCTCTAACAGGCATAAGGCAGAGGCGGGGGAGCGATGGCGGATGACCTCACCGCCCTCGCACTGCCACTCAAGATAGATACCGCCCGTTTCTTCTTTCTGTATTTTCAGACAGGGCGAGCACAGCGGCACCAGCAGCGTATGATCGACCCAGTCATCGATCGCGCGCTTGATCTGTTTTTTCATCGGCCCGAAATCCATGATCATCGACTGTTCGTCAAGATCACCGACCAGTACAACATCGCAGATCCAGCTTTCGCCTTCGACCCCATGGGCGGGATGCAGATAGGAACAGTCAATCACCGTCAGATTGTCGACGAACAGCTTCATGACGGCTCCAGAACAATCGCCTTTTGCTCATGCAGGAAGGCTAACAAAGCCGTCAGTGGCAGGCCCTTGATGATATCCAACTCACCTTCTATCTTCGACATCAGATGGCGGCCCATGGCTTCGATACGATAACTGCCGCAGGATTGCAGCGGTTCATCCTGATAGAGATAGGCGTGAATCTCGCTGTCGTTCAGCGCCCGCATGCTCAGGCGGGCAACCGCGACATGTTCGAACAGCACCGTCTCACCCTGTACCACGCACACCGCGCTATGTTGCAGGTGGGTATGACCGGCCAGTTCGGCGAGCTGTTCATGTGCACGTTCCATACTGCCGGGTTTGTTGATGATCATGTCGTCGAGCGTACAGACCTGATCGGCGCCAATGGTGAAGTGATCCGGATAGTCACCCGATACATTCAGCGCTTTGGCACGTGCCAGTTCACCCGCCAGCCTGGCCGGATCGGCATGGCCGGTCTCATCCTTGATCGCGCCCTCATCAATGGTGGAAGGCACGACTGAAAACTGCAGCCCGACGCTTTTGAGCATCTGCGCACGCACTGGCGAGGCGGAAGCCAGCACCAGGGGAGTATGGTGATGAATCTGCATGACACCGGATGTATCGCAGGATGACGCCGAATGCAAAGAAAGAAAAAGGTGCCCGTGTGATAGTCTTATTCATAATATACATAAAATTTTATGTATTTAACAAAACTGTCACACTTCTCTGTGAATTTCTGTGCTATAACTACATTAACAATTAGATAAAATTTTAAACAATATA
>JANQJY010000109.1 GCA_028281385.1 Rickettsiales bacterium
CTGCCGCGCCCGATTTCCACCGAGACTTGTGGTGCGTTACCATGCAGGTGCGAGACCAGTACATCGCGGATGATGATATAGAATTGATGCTCTGAGTCATAGACCTGTCCCAGCTTGCTGGCGATTGGGCCGACGAGGGTATAGGCGAGGAATACTCCAAGGAAGGTACCGACCAGCGCGCCGCCGATCATCGCCCCCAATACTTCCACCGGTTCACTAATTGAGCCCATGGTTTTGATCACGCCAAGCACGGCAGCCACGATCCCCAGTGCGGGAATGCCATCTGCCATGGTTTGCAGGGCGTGGGCCGGTGCGGCGGCTTCATGATGATGCTTTTCCAACTGCTTTTCCATCATATCTTCCACCTGATGCGGGTCTTCGAAGTTCATTGTCATCATACGCAAGGTATCGCAGATGAATTCGATAGCGAAATGATCCTTGGCAATATTAGGGTAAGCGGAGAAGATAGAGCTATCTTTCGGGTTTTCGATATGCTGTTCAAGTGCGATCATGCCTTTGCTGCGGATCAGTTTGAGTAGGGCGAATAACAGGCACAGCAAATCCTGATAATCCTGAGATTTGAATTTACCATTGCCAAAAGTTTTACCGAAATCTTTCAGACTTCTTTTTACGACCTCGCCCTTATTGGCGACCATGAAAGAGCCTACGGCGGCACCGCCGATAATCATCATTTCAAATGGCAAGGCCTTGATGATAATGCCGAACTTACCACCGGCGAGCATAAACCCGCCGAACACCATACACATGGTTAGAATGATCCCGATGATAACTAGCATAATTCTTCTGTGCGTTGGTTACTTAGACAATCCCCGATCTATAACATGTCGGACCCCTGATTCACAAATGCAAATCGCGGCCAGGATATAATTTTTGTGCATAACAAATGCGGCAAACCAAGGTGTGGGATATCTGCATCGCTGGAACGGCTCGGTGTAACGGCCATTTTGACGTGGCGTAGATGTCACAAATTGTCTTCACGTTTTTTTAACCTTTTATTTTTAGGCTGGGAACAGGTTGGGTTAAGATTCCCATCGTGATAAAAGAAAAAACATCAGGGAAGAAGGTGAATAAAAGGCTGCTCATATATTCTGCACTATATACCGTGCTGGCATCTGCCGGTGTGGGGAATATGGCCTATGCGCAGACCCCGCCACCGCAGGCGGATGAGGCGGCACAACAACTGCTGGATAAGACGAAGGATGATGCGGTACTTGAACAGTTAAAAAAACAGCATAAGAAGGGGTTAGAGATCGATCGCGAGGAAGTGGCGGATACGCTTCAGGGCAAGGATAAGGACGACAGCAAAGAGGATGAAGAAAAAATCCGCCAGTCAGGCATCCTTTCCAAACTGCCGTCAGCAGAGAACCTGCAAAAGCTGAAAGACAAAACCGAGGAAGAACCCAATAATCTCGATCATTACTTCGCTTATGCGCAAATGGCGTCATCGCTGGGAGAATATCAGAAGGCTGCACATGCCTATGAAGCGATGCTAACATTGGTGCCGAATCTGCACCGTGTCCGGCTTGATCTGGGGAGTATGTATCTGCGGCTTGGCCGGTTCGAAGACGCTAAAAATCAGATGGAACAGGTACTAGCGCAAGATCCTCCGGAGGAAGTGAAAAACAATATTGATCGGGTGATGGCACAGATCGACAGCGAATTGCGCGAACATAACTGGTCCGGCTCGGTGGCTTTTGGGCTGAATTTTGACTCCAATGCCAATTCGGCACCGAATGGTGATCAAATCCGTATTCGTGATACGCTAGTCAATCTGGGTCCCTCGCAACAGGTGCAGGAAGATTATCAGCTGTTTGGCGCGGCCACGGTCAATCACAGCTATCGGCCGGCATGGGGCAAGGGCGAGAAGATCGACATGCGCTGGAACAGCAGCGGTACTGTCTACCGTACCGAACAGGAGTTCCAGGACGGGCTGGACCTTCAGTTGATTTCGGTTAAAACCGGTCCGGAATTTCGCTCCAGACAGTCGGGTATCAAGATCACGCCGGAAGCGGGTATTTTGCATATCGTGCTCGATGGTCACAGTTATCTGCGGACCTATAGTGGCGAATTGAAAGGCGAATGGCCTGTCAGCAATCATTTGCTACTGAACGGATCTGCCAAACATGAATTTCGCGAATTCATGAATTCGCCCACCGTGTCGACTTATGAAGATCGTACCGGTTCGGCATCGCAGGCAAGTGCTGGCGCCCGTTATGTGATTACGCCGACCAACATTGTGGATACTACGGTAACACTGCGCCGTGAACGCACCAGACAGGAATATTACGACAATACCCAACTAGGCGGGAGCCTCGGTTACACCAAAGTATTGCCGCATGATATGTTCGCCAATGCCAAACTGGGTTATAAAAACACCATCTATGACGATAATGACAGCTTGATCAGTGCCAAAACCCGCCATGACAAGGAACGCACCGTCGGGCTGACGGTCGGTAAATCCTTTGCACACGGCATTACCGTGACCGGTGGCTATCAATATCGTGACGTCAACTCGAACATTGAAAATTACCGCTATGATAATCACCGTTTCAGCACAGCTGTCAGTGTACGGTTCTAACCATAAGGCTGCCGATGTCTGAGAAACATTTCACCGTAAAATTCTGGGGAGTACGTGGCACCATCCCCACGCCGGGCACCAACACCATCCGCTATGGCGGCCAGACTTCGTGTGTGCAGGTGAATTGTGGCGGACGTGAACTGATTTTCGATATGGGTACCGGTCTGTATCCGCTGGGTGAGGCGTTGAAAACCAGGGATATCGACGTTTTCTTAAGCCACACTCATCTGGACCATATCATGGGATTTCCCTTTTTCAGCCCGGCCTATAATAAAGACTATACGCTACGCATCTGGGCCGGACATTTGCTGCCGGACAATACGATAAGGGCAACATTGTCGCAACTTATGTCGCCGCCGATTTTTCCCCTGACGCTGGATTTCCTAAGTGCGGACGTCAGTTATCATGACTTTAATGCCGGGGAAGCACCCGGTTGCACGCATCTGAGCGAACTGGGCATTCAGGTCAGTACCCTGCCGCTAAATCATCCTGATCGAGCAACGGCCTACCGTGTCGATTATGAAGGCAAATCGATGTGTTATGTGACGGATGTCGAACATGTGGGAGATGGGCTAGACCAGACCCTGATCGAATTTATCAAAGATACCAATATATTTATTTATGACAGTACCTTTGATGATCGCGATTTCGACCGGTTTGTCGGCTGGGGCCATTCGACTTGGCAGGAAGCGGCACGCCTGTCGGACGCGGCGAATGTCGAAACGCTGGTATTGTTCCACCATGACCCCGGCCGCAGCGACAATGATCTCGATAAACGGCTGGAAGAGCTGGAGCTCTGGCGCCCGAACGACCGTATCGCCCGCGAAGGGCTGGTGCTGACGCTGCTTTAATACATCAGTTTAATGCCGCCACCATCGGCAAGTGAGCCGGTGTCTGACGCTTCGTCCAGATCGGCATTGACGGATTCTTTTGCTTCGCGGAGTTTCAGCAGTTCACGCAGCTGTAAGACGAATATACGGAACACGCCGCGCATGATCGGATCGAGTTGCTCGACCTGATGCTGAAAATTTTCCACACGGATGTTATACAGTCCGCAATCGGTTTTGGCGGTGACGGTGGCCGTGCGCGGAGACGCGTTGACAATGGCCATTTCGCCGAAGGTTGCCTCATCGGTTAATTCCGCCAATACGACCTTCTGACCATTTTCCATGCGGCTGACTTCTACCGTGCCGTAACAAATATAATATAATCCGTCTTCGGGAATATCTCCCTCGTTGAAAATCACCTCACCGGCTTTCATCAAGTGTGTCGGCATCATTTCCATGCTGTCATCTCCACATTGTTATCTGTCGTTCATATCAAGAAATGATAAAATTGCAGGGATATTTAACCTTTTATTAAATCATCCCTGTTAACATACTATAAATCAAGGTGCAGAGGTACCATGCATAAAAGAGAAAATAAAGGGAGAAAGCTGATTATGACCACTGATTTTACCGCGGCTATACAGAAACAGCCCATGCATGTCATTCATCTGTTGTCCATGATAGTATTTGCCGCAGCGTTGGTACTGATGGTGCAACCGGCATGGTCGGACGATAACGATAAAGCGGTCAAACTACGCGAACTGGATACGACTTATAACCAATTGCTGCGCGATCCGACCGATGTGGATTTGACCCTGCGATATGCGGAACTGGCCGTCGATGTCGGCGATTATGAAGCGGCAATCCCTCCGCTGGAACGATTACTGATTACCAATCCAAAATCATCTAAGATCAGGCTCGAGCTTGGCATTCTTTACTACCTTTTAGGCTCCCATGATGTGGCACGCAACTATCTGACCCAGGTCAGTCAGAGCGGTTCGGCCAAACCATTTATGAAACAACAGGCGGATAACTATCTGTCACGTATTAAGGGATAAGGGCTTAAAAGGAGACAATATCATGAGGAACATCACGTTAGGTAGACTGATTGCGGTAGTAGTATGCATGTCATTATGGCACATGAATGCCCTGGCGGCCACCAAGGTCGGAGTGGTTGGTGCAGCCAACCCCTCTGTGACGGTAACGTCGGAAGATGGCAAAAAACGCGGCGTGAAAGCCGGGGATGAGATTTTCCTCAACGATGTGGTTGAAACCAGTGACGCTGGTTCGGCGCAACTGATGTTTCTTGATAAATCGGCGCTGACGATCAGCCCGAACTCCAACGTCACGATCGATAAATTTGTCTATAACCCGGCGACAAAGGATGGATCGATGTCGCTGAACAGCGCCAAGGGCGCGTTCCGTTTTATTGGCGGGGCATTGTCAAAGAAAAAACCGGTCAAGATTAAAACACCAGTTTCCACCATCGGAATCCGCGGCGGCATTGGCGATGTGCATACCGGTACGGACGGAACGCATGCCGTCTTCCATTATGGCGATACAATGACGGTACAGGGCCAGAATGGTCAAACGCATACGACGAATAACTTTGGCACGGGTTTCACGGTTGGCAGCAATGGCATTCCGCAGCATCTGCCGAGCGGTGCTGTACAGAATCTCATCAACAACTCACCGGTTGAACAGGCGGGCAATGCCGGTGGCGATAACACCGGCGGCGGTGACGGTGGCCTCGATAACAGGATACAGATTCTATCGACCGGCCGTGGTGGAGAAGGAGGCAATAACCAAGGCGGTTCCGGTCCAGGCGGTAACAATGATGGCGGTGCACCGGCAGGCAGTGGCGGAGGTAACACTGGCGGTGGCACTGGTGGTGGCAGTCCCGGCAATACCGGTGGCGAACAGGGTAACAATACCGATGGCCCGGCAGGATCGAACAATGCTGGTGGCGCATTTGGCGGCAATGATGGCGGTGATGATGGTAATGCCTTTTTGACCGCGGAAGGGTTCGGCATGGGCGACGGTGGTGACGGTGATGCTGGCGGACCGGATGAACCCGGCGGTATGGGCGGGCCTTTTAATGCTGCGCCTGATGGACAAGGGCCGGGCCAACCGGGACCGGATGGTATAGGTTTTGGCGGCGGCAGCTTCGGCGGTGGTGATGAGCCGGGTGGCAATTTCCAAATGGCGGCATTGGGTGATGGCTTTGGTGGGCCGAATGATCCGGCAGGTGGTCCGGTGGGTGGTCCTCCGAATGTAGAGATTGATACAACAGTGATTGTCCAACAGGCAGCTGAAGACGGTGCGGGTGACCCGCCTCCAGGAGAAGGGGTGGTAGGCCGCAATCCGAATAATGATGCGGATGGTGACGGTGAACCGGATGGAGGAAACAATCCGAATAATAATGGCAATAATGACGATGATAATGGTGATCCGAATAACCCCAATAATCCGGATGGTGGTCTGAATGATCCGAATAATCCCAACGGTCCGAACAACCCGAACGGTGGTCCGAATGATCCGAATAATCCCAACGACTCACCTCCGGGTGATGGCGAAGACGGCGATGGTAATAATCCTCCGCCCCCTCCCCCAGGTGGTGGCGGCAGTGGTGGTGGCGGTGGCGGCACCGGTAACCTCGCCCCGAACACCGGCATTGATGTCGTGACAACCGCAGACGAATTGACGGGAGGTTCTATTAATATTCTGGCGAATGATGTCGATCCGGAAGGCGGTGTGCTGCATGTATTGAAAGTCAATGGTGAAGCAGTTCCTCCGGGAGGTAGTGCTGTCAATATTCAAACCGCGAATGGCGGTAACGTAAATATTGATGATGCAGGGAATATGATCTACACGCCACCGGCCGGTGTCAGCGTTGGTGCCGGAATGGTGAAAGTCACGGATAGCTTCACCTATGAGGCGGTCGACACTGCGGGTAACATCACGCAGGAGATCGTGGAGATTAAAACTCCCGGAACGGACTATTTTGGTGGCACGGATTTATGGTCGACCAATCTACCGACGCCACAACAGACCGTGACGCATCAGGGTATTTATTACCGGCACGACACCTATGGTCCCACCCATAGGGAAGCCGGTATCATGGATGGGTATGATGCATCTCCTCTTTTCCGGTTTGAAGGGATTGGTGAGCGTACGGATAATGGTGCATCGTCCAACGCGCATGAGAATGTGTTTATCTTCAGCCTGCTCAAAGATTTTGGTGCTTTAAGCACAGCACCGAACGGAGCTTTTTCAAATCTTACCAGTGCGGATGTATTGCTCGAGGATTTCCAAGGCGAGGTACATTTTGATAATTTTGATGGCAAAGCCTTCCGTACCGATTACAATTCTTTCAACTATTATCAGTTGAAATGGGAAGAAGATCGTGGCGGGATGCTTGCGGAGCAGCATTTCCGTGCGGTGCTTGGTAGCTCGCCATTACTGGCCACCTCCTTTGCCAGTGCAACGGCCGCTCAGAGTGCGTACGACTTGATGCTGCTGGAAGCAGGGGATTATACGACATTTGCTAGCCATTATACGAATCCGAATGGTATTATCGAATATGATTTCCTGCCGGAGATGGCGGTAGCGCTTGATGGCAATGGGGATGATATTTTCGGCTTTTTCGATTATAACTTCCTCGATAACTTTGATACACTGTTTACGCCTAACAGTTCCGGCAACCCGCTGAACCCGAACGGCTTGTTCGTCGATTGGTATGACAGGCGTTATATCGGCGGGCTGGTTGATTTTCTGGGAGCATCCGGCGGTGGAGAGCCGAAGATGAAAATTCTTTTCGGTGAAGTCAATGCTGGCGCAAATGCAGGATTGGTATTAGACGGGATTACCGATGAGATCATTGACGGGACGGCGCTGGAAGGGGTTGTGTTTGATTCCTTTGTCGATGACCTCAATAGCGATACCATGATTACCCCTAACGAATTCAAAGGTGTTAGCGGATCGACCGAAGTGGATGCAACGTCAATGTTTGCGCCCTCTGGGACGGATGTTCCGGTTGAAGGAATGATCATCGAATCCGAAATTATGATGGGCGGTGGTATGATAATGGTCGACCAGCCGGTGGTGGTTGGCGATGGCGCAAAAGATCTGGATGATTTCAATCCAGGTGCTGATACTATGCATGAAGGTTTTACCGCCGGGTTGATGTTTGATGATGATGGCAATGCGACGCGGATTAAAAATGCGGTACCGAGTGAATTCTGGCTGTTGATTGATGACAGTGATAATGATTCGATGGACGGTGCGATCACGGTTTATGATATCGATAATCCAGGCGGTGCCATCGGCAATCTGTTAGATCCTGGTGACAGTGTGACCATCAGTGTCGGCGACTATAACACCGGCAATGGTACCAGCGCCGCCATACAAAAGGATCTGTATGCGGCTGAAATCCACCAGAACGTTAATGGTGGTGTGTTGAAAGGTGCCGTAATCTCCGGCCATGAGGCATTGACGAACGGAACTGCGGTCATGTGTTCTGCCTGTCAGTTTGCACATTGGGGTGTGTGGAGCGCCAAACATAATGTGTCCGGCGCACCGGATGCCTTTACCGGTTTGGTGCCGTATGTGGCGGGTGAAATAACGCCTTATGTTCCGGGGAACAGCATGCCGGGAGAGTGGAATTATGATGGTCCGGGCACGCTTGGTACTGTCACCTATAGCGGTGACATTCTGGCCAATAAGGTTGATCCGGTAACGGGCCAGGTGTTTAATGCAAGTGGGCTTTTTGATGCACAGATAGACCTTAGTAACCGCCGAATTCAGGCCTATGACGGAAGTGTCGGTGGCATCGATTTCGGCTTTAATGCGACCAATGCTGCATTTAACAATGCCGCAGTAGGAGATCATGATACGACAAACGTGCCAGTGGATGCTGGCCTAGCAACCGGTGGCTATGATTTTGATGCGGTATCCAATCATTTCAATGCGCCTGTCGGTTGTGTTGGTGGAGGTTGCGGCGCATTTACCGATGTTCAGGGTTTTGTTAACGGCGCGTTGTTTGGACCGTCGGCAGAAGAGGTGGGTGGCAATCTCTACATCGAGGAAACGGCTCCGGATGGTGCGAAAGCAGCTGGTGTCTATTTAGGCAACCGCTAGAAAAAGCTATTTTGATGTGGCCACAAACACGCCATCCCACTCTTCCGGCGGTGGGTTGACACGGTAAGCGGCAAGGCGTGATTCATACAGTTCGAACAATCCGTCCAGAGTGAGTCCTTCTATTTTACCACATTGTGTGCGGCATAGATTGAGGTAATTCTCACAGCCGTCCCACTGCTGTGTGCGATAGGCTTCCAGCGCTTTTATCCAGAGTGATGCCAGCTTTTTGAATTCGTCATTCTCTTGCAGTTCTTCATCACCGAGCAGTGCATAAATCGTGATCGCCTCAGTCTTGCCTTTGACCATGATCAGATCAAGCTCCATCGTCGCAAGTTCGGGGACTTGCTTCTCGGTATTCTCACCAATGACAATGCCGACACCATAGGTCTTGCTCTGCCCCTCAAGCCGTGAGCCGAGATTCACCTCGTCGCCGAGCACCGAATAGTCGAAACGCTGGTCCGAGCCCATATTACCAACACAGATCTCGCCGGTATTCAGGCCAACCCCGATATTCACCGGAAAATACTCCCAGCTTTCTTCTTCGGCACGTGCTTTACGTTGTGCGTTCAACTCATCCATGACCTCGAACATCTTCAGCGCCGAGATACAACCGTTATAGGCATGTTTGTCATCATCCAGCGGCGCGTTCCAGAAAGCCATGATGCAGTCGCCCATATATTTGTCGATCGTGCCGTTATGTTTGAGGATGACATCGGTCATCGGCGTGAGGAAACGGTTGATGAAGGTGGTCAGCTGCTGGGCGTTAAAACGCTCGGAAATGGTGGTAAAGCCGCGGATGTCGCAGAACAGCACGGTCAGTTCCTTCATCTCGCCGCCGAGCGTCAGCTTGTCCGGATTGTTGGCGAGTTCTTCGACCAGTACCGGCGACATATATTGCGCAAAGGCGCCGCGCACCTGTTTGCGCTCGGATTCCGAAAGGATGTAACGACGCAGCGATTCGGTGATATAAAGCGCCAGAATCACCATCGACGGGCTGACAGGGTCGATCAAATAGCCATGGTCCTTGAACATATGCAGTGAAAACCAGATGCCGCCCGTCTGCACCAGTAGCATGAACAGCGCGCCCGACACGGCGGTAAGTTTTGCCATCACAATCATCAGAATCACACCGGTGGCGAACATCATGACTACTTCGGCCCATAATATCCAGTCGGGGCGGTGGAGGTAACTGCCGGTGAGAATCTGTTCGAGTGCTTGTACATGCACCTCTACCCCCGGCAGGGAAGGGTTCAGCGGGGTGGCCCGCAAATCTTTCAGACCGGGTGCGCTGGTGCCGAAAAACAGGATCTGACCTTCCAGAGATGAGATATCGAAATCCTCATCCAGAATTTTCCAGGCGGGAATATAACGCCGCGCGACGTCTTCGGTATAATGCACCAGCATGCTGCCGCCGGCATCGGTGGGGATCTCGAACTGCCCGTTGCGCACATGGGTGATGCCTGTCTCGGCACCATAGCTTTCCTCACCGCTGGCGCCGGCCATTTTGATGATATAGCTCGACGCACCCTGGGCGACGCGCAGCGCTTCCATGGCGAGTGAGAAATGAATCTCATCATTCAGGCTCAGAGCAAGTGGAATACGCCGTACAATCCCGTCCGGATCGGGGGTATTGTTGAAAAAGCCGTTACCTTCGGCCACATCTTCCAATTGCGGCAGGTTCAGTGTGGCACCGGAGAATTGCAGCAGGTAGTCTTTCGGGTGATCGCCTTCAGCGCCAGCAAAGGACAGGCCGAATTTTTTGGCCGGTGTGCGTGCCGTATGCTCATTCGTCAGCACGAATCCGGTAACGCCGTAACCCTGCGACAGCGCTTCGGCAAACATGTCATCATGATCGGGCAGGGCAAACAGCAGTTTGGTCAGTTCCGGTTTGGCATGCCAGATTTCGGCGATATTGGTAGGCGAGGTGCGGTCATTCTCGGCAAAGACGATATCGAATGCAAAGACCGCGGCGTTATTGACGATCAGGCGATAGATGATCTCAGCCAGTAACTGCCGGTTCCACGGCCATTGCCCGAGTCTGGTCAGGCTTTCGTCATCGATGTCGATGATGCGTATTCCAACATCCTGATATTGGCGCGGATAAAGATTCTGATAAAAATCGAAGACCTTGTTTTGCAGCAATTCAATGGTCGGGAATTGCTGCGCCTTGACGAACAGGCCGAGCAGCAACACGGCCAGCGAAATCAGTACCGGCAGTTTTTTGAATAAAGCCTTTATCATTGTATCAGATATGCCGCATGCGCCGGAGAAGGTCAATAATCGCCCCCCATAATCGGAGCTATAGGTGGAAAAACCACCTGTTTGTGTGTAAGGTGATAAAAGAAGGTGTTGGTATTTACTGTAGATACCGTGTCATTCCCCGGATTTTGCCAGGAGGCAAAATCATAGGGGAATCTAGGGAAGAAATGCCAGTAGGCATTTCTGACTTCAAAAATCTCCTGATTTTTGAAGTATGGATCCCCGGATCGATTCGCCTGCTTGCGAATCGTCCGAGGATGACGGGCTATAGTGCGTGCCAATTCCCAAAAAGAGAGATGTTGATTATGTGGTTACGCGCGAACATAATGGTGATAGGGTTGCTGTGCTTTGTCAGCCTGCCGGCAGAGGCGGAAAGCTCCCGCGAATTGCGTGAGCTTAAGGCTCAGTTGAAGGCGATGCAGCAGCGGATCAATGAGTTGGAGAATCATCAGAAAAAGCTGTCGCGCAATCAGACCCAGCAGCGTCAGGCCATTCGTCATGTCAATGTGAAGACCCATCAGAATAGCGGCTGGCGCGATGTGGCCGATCGCGTGCGTACTGCGCCGGACTATAGCGACAAGCTGCTGAACTGGCAAAATGATGTGACCGGCAAGGCGCTCAAACAGCTCGAAGCGAAACAGCAGGGGGTGCTGCAATCCGGCAATCTGTATCTGGGCGGTATGTTCAAAGGCTCGCTGATGGGCGAATGGACCAATACCGAAGATAAATTTGCGATTCTGTCGCGCTTCCCGGATCAGCATTCCGGCTCGAGCGGTTCGCGCTTTGTCATCAATAATGCTGCGTTATCGGCAACGGCGTCGATGCATGACTGGGTCGATGCGACCGTTATCCTTGATTACAGTGAAACCGAGTATGGCAGCGGCAACGAGTTTGACATGCGCAAAGTCTATCTGACTGTCGGGAATCTCAATGAATCACCATTTTATGCAACCTTTGGACGCCAGACGGTCGATTTCGGCGATCATGACAGTTTCAACCCCTTCACCCATAGCATGAACAACCATTATTTCCGTGTCGAGGCGGATGATCCGGTACTGTCGGTCGGTTATGCCAATCCGTATGGCACGCATGTCGTCGCCACCGCCATCAATGGCGGGCGGCAGGACCGGGTGGCCAACCATCCCGACACCAACCATATCAAGAATTTCGCTGTCAATGCATCACAGCGCTTTGATTTTGCCTCCGATGCCAATCTGCGTGTGGGGGCGGGCTATCTGCACAGCACGATTTACGACGCCCCCACACCGCATCACCTTGTCGCGGAGATTGATCCGACCGAGGATCGCATTCGCAACGGCGCGTGGAACGTCCATGCCGAGTTGACCTATAACAATCTCGTATTAATGGGCGAATTCACCCGCACTATGAAAGACTGGCTGGCAACGAATCATAAAGTCAGCGCGCTGACTCTGCAGGGTGAATATTTCTTCCATAACTGGGATCGCCCGGCCAGCATCGCTGCCGTCTACAGCCGTGGTGAGCAAGGTGCGGACGGCACTGAATGGGAGCGCATGGAACAGATCATCCTCGGCTATGAAACCGAGCTGATGCCGGAATTTTATGTAGGTGCGGAATATGTGTTCAATAAGGGATTTGTGCCGCTGATTAATATTCTCAATGCTTCCGATCGCGATGTTGAAAATCACAGCATCGTCATGGGCGGCCGCTATATTTTCTAGAAAAATTAACCATTTCTTTACTTCGTTGCCGTTAAAATGGTCATAGCTATAAAGTTGAGGGGAGGAATGTGATGGCTAAGATGAGTAGGGGGTTTTCACTCGTTGAGCTTTCCATCGTCCTCGTTATTCTCGGTCTGCTCACCGGTGGCATCTTGACCGGCCAGAACCTCATCCGCGCGGCGGAGTTGCGCAGTGTCACCACCGAGTTCCAGGCCTTTCAAACCGCTGCCATGACGTTTCGTGACAAATATTTCGCCCTGCCGGGCGATATGCTCAATGCCGAAGATTTCTGGGGTTCGCCTGGCGGTAATCCGGCCAACTGTCCGGCAACGGCGGGCACAGGCACTGAGACCTGCAATGGCAATGGGGACGGTATTATGACCGCTGGTAGTGCTGCTGAATATGGCGAATGGTTTACCTTTTGGCAACATTTGGCCAATGCCGGATTAATTGAGGGCAACTATACCGGTATTGCTGGTACCAGCGCTGGTGATACCATCGCCAGGGTCAATGCGCCAACAGGTAAAATGAGTACGTCGCATTGGTTTATTCGTAATCGTGGTACTATGAGTGGTTCTGGAAGCATGTTTGATAATGTTTACAACAATATGTTGCAGCTGGGTGGTGATCGTTCAGGTGATGAACCCGCTGATAATTTCCTGATACCTGAAGATATGTGGAATATTGACACTAAAATAGATGACGGTATGCCCGCAACCGGCTTGGTGGTGGTGCGTAGCCGGCTCGATTGCACCACCCTGTCCGATGGGTCAACCATTACAAACTCTGCTGCTCACGCGGCTGAATCCGATGCGATCTATAATTTGAGTTCAACCACCATTGCTTGTTCAATAATATTCAGAGACGTGTTCTAAAATAAGTAGAGCCTTCTCACTCGTCGAACTTTCCATCCTCAGTTTGCTCACCGGCAGTACCCTCACTGGCTGGAACCTCATCTGCGCGGTGGAACTACACAGTGTGGTGACGCATCATCATGGGCGGCCGCTATGTGTTTTAGGTGCGTGAGTGTGTTGGTGTGCAGGAAGGCAACAATTCGGCCAGCTTTTCCATATCATCACGTGATAGGGTTCGGATTGCCACTGAATGCTGCAAGGCAAACTGGTGCTTTGAAGCGGTTTGTGCCTGTTTAGATATGAGTGGTTTCAACAGGGTTTGGTTTAACTCATTAAAGCTTAACGGGGCATCAATACACAGGCCAAGCGGTCTGTAGCGGGTTGGGCTCTCAGTTTTAGCTGCCAGATCGACCATAAATACCCCGCGCAGGTCATCGGCAATAGCGCCTGCAATTTTTTGCAGCATGGTTTTTTCTATATAGTCCATCGGCAAGCCTAACGCTTCATTGAGTTTGTAGCTATACACCGATTCACCGTCTTGCAGTTCAGTAGAGTATTGATCGTTCAAGTCTTTTACTCTTCCAGTATTACGTATACTGCGTTGTGCTGCTATATTGCCGGATACCGATGGCATGCTGTTATCGGAGGCGTCCAGAATTTCCTCGAAGTCATCTCCAAAAATGATAGGTGAGCGTGAATTATGCTTTATTGTCTGCAAATCATGGTCAATTTGCCTAATTTGCTGGTTATCTTCCGGTAGAGCTGTTTTTTTCATGTCTGCTAACCGCTCCCTTGCGGGATCCGGCTGTACCGCCATGCCGAAGAGGATGCGGTTATCTTGTGTGTCTTTGAGTATGACCAGCTGGATGATACCGTGCAGATTCCTAGGAATCTTGCCAGCCAGTGTCCGCATTTTTTGAGCTTCAGATGGGGCATAGCCCTCTATGTGTGACAGGGCGTCATGC
Organism: Rickettsiales bacterium; assembly: GCA_028281385.1. GTDB lineage: Bacteria > Pseudomonadota > Alphaproteobacteria > Rickettsiales > UBA3002 > JANQJY01. Next base: position 14,344 of record JANQJY010000109.1, read on the forward strand.
AGGCAGGGTGTACCCTCTAAGCCATAATCCGAATTGAGATAGTCGGGAAGGCTGCTGAGTGTCACCCGCTGCAAGGGTGTCGATGATAGTATAGCGGATGCTGTCATACGGGCTCATGCGTCTCCTTACCCTTTCAGTATAACCGATCTATGTGACAGAATAATGACGGGATAATGACAGAGCCTAGCTAAATAGCTTCTGAAAAAACCGTCCGAGAATGCCGGGCTTTTTCTTACTTGCCGCGGTATCGCCGGCCTTATGCGCTTCAATCGCCTTGATCAGCCCGGCTTTATAGCGCGCTAGCCCTTCGTGTAGTTCTTCCTCAGAAATCGTCAGCGGCGGCAGGAAGCGGCAGACATCCGGTCCGGCGACCAGCACCAGCGCGCCTTCCTTGCGCGCAGCTTCGGAAATTGCCCCGGCCTGACCGGCGAGTTCATTCGTCAGTTCGGCACCGATCATCAGCCCGCGCCCGCGAATCTCCTTAAAGCAGCCGAGTTCTTCATTGATGGCGTTGAGTTCATCCATAATAAGTTTTGCAGATGTTTCAACCTGTGCCATCATCTCGGGCGTGTTAATTTTGTTGAGTGACGCCAGCGCCACCGCGCACATGACCGGATTGCCGCCGAAAGTCGAACCGTGTGAGCCGAACTGAAAGGTCTCCGCCGCTTTGTCACCGACCAGCATGGCGCCGATCGGCAGGCCGCTGCCCAGCGCTTTGGCCAGTGTCATGATATCGGGCTCGATCTCGTCCCATAGATGAGCGTAAAGTCTGCCGCTACGGCCCATGCCGCATTGAATCTCATCAACAACCAGCAGTGCGCCGAATTCATCACACAATTTGCGCAGATGCTTTAAAAAATCGGGATTGGCGGGAATCACGCCGCCTTCGCCCTGAATCGGTTCGACCATGATGGCGCAGGTATTGTCCGAGATCAGCTCTTCAATCGCTTCCGGATCGTTAAATGCCTGGCAATAGGTAAAGCCGCCGGGCAGCGGCTCAAAACCTTCCTGATATTTCGGCTGGGCAGTGGCGGTGACGGTAGCCAATGTGCGCCCGTGAAACGAGCCTTTGAAGGTGATGATTTCGCGCTGATGCATCTCCTTGCCCTGATCGGCGGCATATTTGCGCACCAGCTTGATTGCCGCTTCATTGGCTTCAGCACCGGAATTGCAGAAATAGACGCGTTTGGCAAAGGCGGCGGATTCAACCAACGCTTCGGCCAGGTGAATTGGCGGTTCGGTGTAAAAGATATTGCTGGTATGCCATAATTTGCCGGCCTGGCTGGTGAGCGCCTCCATCAGATCCGTATCGTGATGGCCGAGCCCGCATACGGCAATGCCCGAGCCAAGGTCAATATAATCCTTACCCTCCAGATCCCAGATGGTAGCGCCTTCAGCATGATCCAGAATCATCTCGCGCGGTTTGTAATTCGGCACATAGTATTTTTTGCCTTTGTCAATCAGCGCCTGCGAGCGGGCTTTCATATCGTTGTGATGGGCAGTCAGTGCCGGTGATTTGCTCATAATAGTGCTCCTTGAATGATGCGCACTATGGCAGGTTCAGGCTTCGCTGTTAACCAAAAAATGGCCCATTTCCAAGAGTGGTTAAGCTGTGTCATAAAAAGTAAGGAAAAACATCAAAATTTTTCCTCAATTTTAATCTATTATTAACCTTTTTGCGCTACTGTTAATCTATAAGCAGAGTGAATCTGTGTGAAATCATAAAAAAATTAAGGATTTCAGGGCAAGTATTATGAAAACCCGTGCGTTCGATAGGCAAAAGACCGTCTTGCAGTTAACAGCTACTCTGTTACTGGCCGGTTGTCTGCTGGCGATTCTCAGTGCTTCCGCCCTTGCCTGGTGGACCAAGGAGGCGGGACCGGAGGTCATCAGAGCGCTTCAAGTCGGGTTAAATGAATATCCTTCCTGGCAGATTGGTGATGAAGAAATACTGCTGGAAGATTTACACCTGTTTTATGAAGAACGTGCATTCAAGCCGATCTGGGTCAATGATCATGGGTTGAATAGTAAAGGTATTCAGGCGCTGGCAGCGATCATGCAGGCGCCAGAGCATGGCATCCACAAAGACCATTATTATACCGGAATTATTCTAGCGCATAGCGATAATGCCAAAAACAAAGATAATCCCAAGCGCTATAAAGATCTGGCGGGGCTGGAAGTGCTGATGAGTTACGCTATCCTCAATTATATGCAGGATCTGGCTAATGGGGTTGCAAAGCCGGAGCGGAAAGATCGCCTGGGATTGAAGAAAAAGCGATACAAGCCGAAGGTATGGCTGCAAAAGCTCGATCAAAGCAATGATGTCGGCTTTTTAATGGAGAATCAGGCGCCGCAGACGGATGCGTATCTGAGCTTAAAACATGCACTGGCGAAATATGCAGTGCTGGCACGAAATGAAGCGCTGCCGGCATTTCCTGCCGGTAACATCCTGAAGGCAGGCATGGTGGATTCGCGTGTGCAGTCTTTGGCAGACATTCTACTGACACTGGGCGATCTGGAAGTGTCCGGCGGCGATGAAGCCAGCGCGGTTATCCAGCGCATCCGCTATGATAAGACGCTGGTTGAAGCGGTCAAACGCTTTCAGCGGCGTCACGGTCTGGAGGATGACGGCAATGTCGGCCCAAAAACTGCCAGGGCGCTGAATGTGCCGCTTGAAGAGCGTATGGATGCGATCCGCACCACCATGGAGCGTATGCGCCAGCTGCCGGAAGTGTTAGGAAATAAGCATATTCTGGTCAATCTGCCGAGCTATGAGCTGTTTGCCTATGACGAGGGTGAAAAGGTGATGGATATGAAAGTAATTATCGGGCAAAAAAGCCGCAGGACGCCGCTATTCAGCAATCACATTACCCAGGCGGTGTTCAATCCGACCTGGTCGGTGCCGCGCAGTATTGCGGTGAAGGATAAACTGCATAAAATTCAAAAAGACCCGGGCTATCTGGTACGTGCGGGCTTTACTGTGACGCAATATGGCCAGACAGTGGACCCGTATAATATTGACTGGTCGTCGGTTAACCGCAGCAATTTTAACTTCGGCCTGCGTCAGGCAGCAGGAAGCGGCAATGCACTGGGTAAGGTTAAATTCCCGATTCCCAATAACGATTCGGTTTATCTGCACGACACCTCCAGCCGTGGATTATTTGCCAAGAATTACAGAGCCTTATCTTCCGGTTGCATCCGTATCGAAAAGCCGGACGCATTGGCACAGTTTGTGCTGAAAGATGAAGAGGGATGGGACGAAGAGATGATTATGAGCGCGTATGAATCGCACAGAAACCGTCATGTGAAGGTGACGCCGGTGCCTGTTCATACCGTCTATTGGACGGCATGGGTCGATGAGGGAGGTCAGACACATTTTTATGACGACATATACAGGAAGGATCACAAGATATTAGCCGCGCTTGGTCCGGCTTCAGCGGAAGGAGAGTTCCAGCTGGCCGCCAGGTAGAGTTCAGTTTCCACACTCACACACACTCACTCATTTGCCCGGCTCCCCGCCGGGCTCTTTTTTTGTGGGATGTCTGTCTGAGTGGTCATTTATCCCCAGATCAGCCAGCCGATAAATACTCCTTGCACAGTGCCCATAAATGCTGCCATCAGCAATGTGACAAGCACCATACCGCTATCCGGTCCCTCTTCGACAGTCATGATTGTCCCCTTATCATTCCATGGTGATCGGGGAGTTGATAAACCTGTCTTGTGATAGGTCGCGGTGGCCTTTGGGCTTGCGCCTTGGACATACGCCAGCGCCTCCCCGACCAGAATCGAGGAGTACGGGTAACGGCCGCACAGCCGCACAAGACAGGGGTTATCACGCCCCAGCATTGCAACACAATGCCCAGTAATCCTAATGCAAAAAATCAAAATCACAAGAACAAAGACGAGGTGATTCACTCAATGCCATGCATTTCCTGAATTCAGCCGGGGGTTGGCACCTTAGCTTTTTCGCCAGGCGGCAAAGCCGTCCATGCATTTGCCAGTTGCTTATCGTCTGCCGAGCAGGCCTGAATGTCGGATTGACATGTGGCAAACGCTTCTTTTGCCTCGGCATATTGATTCCGATTCAAGGCAGGAGGCGCTGTATCGTTGCCCGCCGTCCTGTCGGGTGCGGAATCTGTACGCCCGGAGGCTTCCTGCATAGCACCGGCTGGTTTGCTTTTGGCAGAAAACAGCTGTGATAGCCAGATAGCCCCGACGAGCATGGTAACGCCGATCACAATAGGGCTGGTAATAATGCTCCATAAGATGGAAGGTGGTTCCTGTTTTTTTTCATCACTGCCAAACAGGGTGGTCAGTAACAGCCCGCCGCCGATCAGCCCTGTGGCCCATTTCACCCCGCTGGGAATACTGTTCCATTGCCGCGAGAACCAGTTTTCTTTAGATGCGTCGCTCATAGGTTAAATACTCATGCTCCCTTTGCAGTTGCCTGTGAGAGTTTGTCAATGGTCACTTGCGGTGCCGCAGCATAAAGTGCAGCCAGCTCTTGCTCGGCAGCCGTACATGTGACTCCTTTTATACATTTTTTTGCTGCTGTCCTGGCATGTGCAATATTGCTAGCATTCAGTTCTGTTTCAGAGCTAGAGAGGTCAAGTAAGGGACGTTTTCCCAGCCCTATCTTTTCCCGTCCTCTAGTCGCAGTTTCCGATTTTGAAAACGCAAAGAAACCTATGACCAGTGCGGTGCCAACCATCAGCATATTAAACAGTCCGCCTAGTAAATTGCTGAAAAACCCTCTCTCTTCACTTTCCGTACCCGATGTGAATGGATTGATGAAGCTGGAAAGCAAGAAACCAAACATGCCGACCCCTGCGATGGCAAGCATGTTTTTCCAATTATTGCCAAGACTGTTCCACCCTTCTGAAACAGCATTTTTGGTACGCTCAAGCCAGCTATTTGTGGTTGGTGGGGCAGATGCGGCAACGCTTGCGCCGGCCCCGTATTTTGAGCCTGTATAGGAGATGTCAGCTTCAACCGGGGTAAAGCCAGCGGTTGTGCCGTGACGATGTATCATGTCGCCGGTACCGAATGTCGGCCCATCGAGCTTGTTGATCCAAACGCGGTTTACTTTGTCGGATTTATAGGGATTAGCGTAGTGCAGCCCGCCGCCAACAATGGATTTTTCACCATTAGCCCGTGCGATGATATATTCTCCGACCAGCTTTCGCAGGTCCACAGGGTGATGTTTTCTGATTTCGGAATCAGGAACACGGTCAACATCCCCCCAGCTGCCTTTTTGTTTGCTATTAATGGCGGAAAACTGTTTCCACTGATTCGCCACCCCTTTCACACTGCCGGGAAACTGTTTGGAAGCAACACGGTTTAGGATGGTATCGACCACGCCGTAAACCTGCATTCTATATTGTTCAGGATCTTGTTTATAGACGTTGAAATCCGCCTCGGTGGCGACGACGCGGATGATGCGCTCGACATCCTGATCACTTAATCTGACGGGATTGACGGCTTTGTTGCCCATAAGAACTCACACACTCATTTATGCATTAACACACTGCTTTTTTTCCACTATAACAGCTTTTGCGCATGAGAAATGTGACAGTTTGATGAAAATGGCCAAGTCTGGGACATAAATAGATCATATTTATCAATAATTTATGTAGAATTGTCAAATAGTATTAACTTTTCATTAACAAATAAATCTGCTACTATTATAAAAATGGTATGGATATTGAGTATAAAATCATAAGGCATTGAGGTGGAAATGACGATTTCTCGCAGACAATTATTAGGTTACGGACTGGCGCTTGGCACTGCGGCAGTTGCGCCGAATGCGTTGGCGGCGATTGATCTGAACGTGAAAAAGCCGCTCACATGCGGTGACTTGTGTTTTTATCAGACGCATACCGGCGAAAACGCGACGATCACGCTTGATACGGCGGGTATGATCGCCCCGGATCAGCAGGTGATATTGCAGCATATCATGCGCGATCACCGCACTGGCGATCAAATCGATATGGATCCTGAGCTAATTCGCTGGCTGGCCGATGTGAAAGCGCATTTCGACACACAGGAACCATTCCAGATCATCTCGGCCTATCGCTCACCGAAAACCAACGCGATGCTGGCCGGCAAATCGGGCGGGGTGGCGAAGAAAAGCTATCATATGAAAGGCCAGGCGATCGATATCCGCATTCCGGGCGTCAACACCAAAGAGATTCGTGACTATGCGCGATCGATGAAACGCGGCGGTGTCGGCTATTATGCCAAATCAGATTTCGTGCATCTCGATACCGGCCGCGTCCGGCAGTGGTAACTTTTATCATTCCCGCGATCAGCTGTGCCAGCGCTTGCGTGGTGAGAAGCGGGAGTCTTGGAGCGATATGGCACGACAAACAACTTTAAAATGGATTGCTGAAGTAAAGCCAGCATATCTTGGATGACATCTGAAGATTGTAACTTCCATCATAATCGGTAGCACTTGTTGATGTTGTACAACTGTTATTCCACGGGCGGGCTATAACTTTTCCGCGACCTGGCTGGCCATCATCTACCTTAGTGTCTATATTCCACGCTTCTTCTGGCACAAAAACGCCTGAATCACTCGGAGCAACTTCTAGTACGTTACCAAGGTCCAAATTATACATATTGGTCAACACACCACTTGAGTTATTAAAACCCCTTGCTCTCCACAAAGCATTGCTCAATCTTGTACTAGGAACATTTATATTCACAATTGATGCGCCACCCGTTCCACCAACTCCTGTGTAGGTGCCTTCTATTAAACCGGCGAGCGCTAGCTGATTCCAGAACTGATACTCCTCGGATGTTACGTTTGATGCTATAACAGCTAAAATACCATTTCCATCACCATTACATGTCCCAGGTGTTCCATCTGCTATTGCTGCATCTGCACACTCAGCCGCATTATCACCCCAAAAATCGGTGGCATTCATCATATCCCCCGGTAAGGCGAAATATTTATCGCGGAAGGTGTTCACAGCGGTTTGGAAGGCTTGGAATTCGGTTATCACACTGCGCAGTTCCGCTGCGCGGATGAGGTTCTGGCCGGTGAGGATGCCGCCGGTGAGAAGGCCGAGTATGACTAATACAATGGATAATTCAACGAGCGAAAACCCTCTC
>JANQJY010000009.1 GCA_028281385.1 Rickettsiales bacterium
TGAGCTGGGCCGTCGCGGTGTGCTCGATACCGCGACGATTTTGCTGATCGTGTCGATCGCGCTGGCGCTGGTGGCGCTGATTGTTTATGTCGAACGTGCGCAGCGACGGGTGCTGGTGCAATATCCCAAACGCCAGATGGGCAATAAGCTGATGCAGGGTGAAAATACCCATCTGCCGCTGAAACTGAATACCGCCGGAGTCATCCCGCCGATTTTCGCGAGTTCCATCCTGCTGTTTCCACTGACCATCGCCGGTTTCAACGCCGATGGTGGACCTGAATGGCTGCGCATAGTGACGGCCTATCTCGGTCATGGCCAGCCGTTGTATATCGCGCTGTATATCGCGATTATCATCTTTTTCTGTTTCTTTTATACTGCTGTCGTGTTTAATCCTGAAGATACGGCCGATAACCTCAAAAAGAATGGCGGTTTTATCGCCGGTATCCGTCCGGGCAAACATACGGCGGAATATCTCGATTATGTGCTCACACGGTTGACACTGGTGGGAGCGTTGTATCTGGCGCTGGTCTGTACCATGCCGGAGTTATTGATTGCCAAATATTCCGTACCCTTTTATTTAGGAGGGACCAGCCTGTTGATTGTGGTGAATGTGTTGATGGATTTTATCGGCCAGGTGCAGTCGCATCTGTTTGCCCATCAATATGAAGGGCTGATTAAGAAAGCAAAACTCAAATCATCAGGGAAGAGACGGCGATGAATATTATTCTCATGGGGCCTCCGGGCGCGGGCAAGGGTACGCAGTCGGACTTTTTGCGTGATCATTATAAGCTCAACAAGCTGGCCACCGGCGATATGCTGCGCGAAGCGGCAGCCTCCGGCTCGGAACTTGGCAATCATGTTAAAGAGATTATGGCTTCGGGCGCGCTGGTGTCGGACGAGATTATGATCGACCTGATTCGCGAAAGCATTAATGCGCCGGAATCGGCGAACGGCTTTATTCTCGACGGCTTTCCGCGCACGCTGGCGCAGGCCGAAGCGCTCGATGACATGCTGGAACAAGAGGGGAAATCGCTGGATTATGTGATTGAACTGAGGGTGGATGACGAGGCGCTGGTGGATCGGATTTCCGGACGCTTTGCCTGTGCGAAATGCGGTGCGGGCTATAATGATAATTTCAAGATTCCGCAAGTGGAGGGCGTATGCGATGTCTGTGGCGGAACCGAATTTATCCGTCGCGAGGACGATAATGCCGACACGGTGAAAAAGCGGCTCGAGCAATATCATGCCATGACTGCGCCGCTGCTGCCCTATTATGAAAGCAAGGGAACGCTGAAAAGCATAGATGGGATGGCGGCGATTCAACAGGTGACGGACGAATTACAGGCACTGATTGGTTAATCCCCGTTCCACAATGGTTAATGAACTTTTTGCGCGCTAACCATTTATTAACCAATCCTGCGTTATGCTGTTTGATGGAAAAGGAAAAATCCGGTATAAGGTCATGACACAAGTGGCATGACGAAGGAGGTTGTTCATGCGCGTACTATCATCCAGATCTGCTTTCAGTCTGATTGAGATCGCACTTATCCTGGTGATCGTTGGTATGGTGGCGGGCACCTCGGCCATTCTCGGCGGTGCATGGATAGACAAGGAAGAGCATCAGACGGCGAAGGTGATGCTGAAGATGATCCATGAGCGCATCGACAACTACCGCAAAGCGAATTATCGTCTGCCATGCCCGGCCGATCCGACGTTGCCGGAGAGTGATGCAGCGTATGGGCTGGAGCGATTGACCAATGCCGATGGTCCGGAATGCGATGCCAATAGCGTTGCACCGGATGCGATCGATGTCAGCGGTGCGGCGGTCGGCGAGCGCACGCTGTATGGCATGGTGCCGTTTAAGACATTGGGCTTATCGGAAAGTGCGGCCTATGATTCATGGGGTCGCAGGATCAGCTATTATGTCGATGAGATGGTGACGGTGTATGGGGCATTTGAGGAACAGGGCACGCTGGGCAAGTATATCGAGATGAATGATGATACGGTCGGCTCGATCATCATCCATGACGCCTCGGGCACGGAGCGCACCGACCGGGCGATTTACGCGCTGGTGAGCCATGGCGAGAACGGGCACGGCGCGTATAAGCGAGATGGCACGCGCTTTGACGGCGGCACGATCGGCACGGAGGTGCATGCGGATGAGGGCGAGAATTGCGACTGCAACGATGCGGCAGCGACGACAGCGCTGAATAGGACGTTGGTGCAGCGTTTCGCCGATGAGATTTTCGACGATATCGTCGAGTATAAAACCCGCCAGCAGTTACTCAACCGTGTGGCGTTGATCGCCTGCATGATCGAAGCAGGCGTGACGGAGTGGACGGTGGGTGCCGAGACCTGTGTGGCGGATGTGGATGTGGCGATAGCACATGGCGCGACTGAAACAGCGACGGATACGGATGGATCACCGGCCGGATCTGCGGATTACCGTTGCAATAACGGCGTGCTGACGGAAGTGTCTGGTGCCACCTGCGCCCCACTTTCCTGCACGGTCACGGCAGGCACGGCGTGGACGGTCGGCGCCAACAGCTGTTATGCGGATGCGGATGTGGCGATAGCGCATGACGCAACCGGCACGGCTAACGATACATCCGGCTCGCCGGTCGGCAGCGCCAACTACAGCTGTTCACACGGCACCGCCACCCTTGAGTCGGGGGCCAGCTGTGGCGGATTGTCCTGTACCATCCCCGCCGGTACGGCGTGGACGGTCAGCTTCAATACCTGTTATGCAAGCAGTACTATCGTCATCGCCCACGGCGCAAGCGGCACCGCAACGGATAGCAGCGGCTCACCAACCGGAACTGCTACCTACAGCTGTTCACACGGTGCCCCGTCTCTCATCGGCAAAAGCTGTTCCGTTCCTTGTGCGGGTTGGGGCCAGCCATGTCCCGGTGGTGGTGGTGATCCTGATTGTGGTCATGGTGGTTGTGGTGTTGATGACCCCGGCTGTTGCGGCGGGCGGTGTGAATGGATCGACTTCGGCTATGAATGTCGTTAGTCTATATGCTTTGCCCTTGCCTTTCGTGCAGTTCTGTTGAGCGAAATCGCTGTCCGGCTTTTGCCTTGTGCAGGAACAAAATACACCGTATAATCTGATTATCTCAGGAAAGGAAAAGGGATGGATGCTATTGCCATAGAAGAAATGCTGGAAAAGAGCGGTTTTGCCCGCGAACAGGCGAAGGGCGTGATTAAAGCCATACAAATGGCGTCTGATAGACTGGCAACAAAGCAGGACTTGAAAGAACTGGAATTAAAGTTGAAGTTATTCACCGTGATGAATTCGGTAGCTATTATTGGTGTTCTCTCCGCCCTAAAATATTTCGGATAATAGTATGGCCAGGACAATGCCTTCTTCCGCTTTCTCTCTCATCGAAATCGCGATTGTGCTTGTCATTCTGTCGGTCATTCTCGCAGGACTGCTGCCGAGCATTAATGAATCGACCAGAAGTGATGCAATTAAAGTGACGATGGCGCGTATGCAGATGATTGAGCAGGCGTTGTTATCCTATCGTGTCGCTAATGACCGGCTGCCCTGTCCGGCGGATCTGAGCGAAGCGATTGCCAATGCCGATTATGGGCGCGAGGCGGCGAATGAAGGCAGCTGTACGGGCGGTACGCCTGCGGCTAATAATGTGACCGGGCAGGCGGCGTACGGCGCGGTGCCGAGCAAAACGCTGAACCTTCCCGATGAGGTGGCGTTCGACGGCTGGGGGCGGCGTTTCACCTATCGTGTCGATACACGCATTACTGCTGCCGCTGCCTTTACCACCTATCC
>JANQJY010000034.1 GCA_028281385.1 Rickettsiales bacterium
CCCGATGATCAACGGGTCTTACAGCAGCGTGGTCGGCCTGCCGCTATATGAGGTGAGCAATATGTTAAAAGCGGCAAGCGTGATTAACGGCTGAGTGCATCACCCGGCAGTAATCCGCCCAGTGGCCTGCCGCCGAGAATATGCACATGGAAATGCGGCACGGTCTGCGACGCATCCGACCCGTGATTAGTAATCAGGCGATAACCGGAGTCAATCACCCCCAATTGCTCCGCTACTTTCCGCACAGCCGAGAAAAACTGCGCCACTCTTTCCGCTCCGGCAGTCTGCATGAAGTCATCAAAGGAGACATATTCGCCTTTGGGAATCACCAGCACATGCACCGGCGCGGCGGGCGAAATATCGTGAAACGCCAACGCATGTTCATCCTCATAGACGCTGTTATTCGGAATCTCACCACGCAGCATTTTCGCAAAAATATTATCGCTGTCATATCCCATCTTACTTATCCCTGTTCGCCTTTTCCTCCAGACCCGAAATACCCTGACGTTTGGCCAGTTCTTCCAGCACCTCGTCTATGGTAATTTCGGCATCATTCAACAGCACCAGCAAATGAAACAACAAGTCTGCCGATTCGGAAACCAATTCCTCCTTGCCTTCACTCACCGCCGAAATCGCCACTTCAGCCCCTTCTTCTGCCACTTTCTGCGCCATTTTTTTACGCCCCTTGCTTTGCAGTTTGGCGATATAGGATTCCTTGGGATCAGCCTTGCGGCGCTTGGCCACAGTTTTCTCCAGCTTATACAATAGCTCGCTCATGATGTCAGTCGTACCGGAATTCCTGCATTGTGCAACGATTCTTTCACCTGATGGATGGTAAACTGACCGAAATGAAAGACCGAAGCCGCCAGCAACGCGTTGGCATGGCCTTCTCTGGCGCCTTCGGCGAAATGCTTCAACTCTCCCACGCCGCCGGAAGCAATCACCGGCACCGGCACCGCATCGACAATCGCACGCGTCATGGCAATATCGAACCCCTGCCTGGTGCCGTCACGGTCCATCGACGTGACCAGCAGTTCGCCCGCTCCATACCCAGCCATGCGCTTTGCCCATTCCACCGCATCGATGCCGGTGGGAGTACGTCCACCATGGGTGAAAATTTCAAACTGATTATCACCTACGCTTTTTGCATCAATCGCTACAACGATGCATTGTGAGCCGAATTTTTCCGCCGCTTGTTTGACGCGTTCCGGATCTTTTACCGCCGCCGTGTTAATCGACACCTTGTCCGCACCCGCCAGCAACAGCTTTCGAATATCCTCCAACGTGCGCACACCGCCACCAACGGTCAGCGGCATGAAACAGCTTTCCGCCACCCGCGTAACCACATCATAGAGCGTATCGCGATTATCCGACGAGGCGGTAATATCGAGAAAGCATAATTCATCTGCTCCCTGTTCGTCATAAATTTTAGCCTGCTCGACCGGATCGCCCGCATCAACCAGATCGACGAAATTGACGCCTTTGACAACACGACCGTCTTTCACATCCAGACAGGGGATAATACGGGTCTTAAGCATGGGTACTCTTACTGCGTTGTTTAATAAGTTTCATACCTGACAAAGTGATAGCATATAGGATCAGCAACGATAGGCCGTAAATGACCTGCACCGTCACACCATGCGACAAGGTCAGAAATAATGTGATGAAAAAGGACACGCTATCCGCCCCGTCTACCGGTGAGCCAAATAAAGAATCCATCCCGAATGCAGCATGATAGACGGACAGCTGCATCATGAAAATAAACGGATCGGCATAAAGAGAAAATGGCAGCCGCAGGACGGAGTTGAGGATAAATGCAATCTGGAATGACGTTTTCTGCCAACGTGACTGGAACTGGCGACTGTTAAAAATAAAGAACCATTGTAGGATGAACAGGATGACTCCCAGAATGACCGCCCACTCATTATAGGTGCCCATCATCGCATAAAAAATAGAGACGACGCCCATCAGCGGAACAAATATTGCACTCAACAACGCTATTTTTTTTAACGGATTGTTGGCCAGCCAGTCTTTTTTCCATATCAGAAAGCCTGCAACTGAGGCACAGACCACTATCACCAGAATAACAAGCGCAAAATACATCGATTAACTGACCAGACTGAGCGCCTGCTGCGGGTCAATTGCCCCGTCATACATCGCACGGCCGATGATTGCCCCTTCAATGCCTGAATGCGCAAAGGCCTTGATGGACAGCAGATCATGAATCGACGAAATCCCGCCCGATAAGATCACCGGTGTGGAAATTTTCTCAGCCAGCGCGGCTGTTTCCGGAATGTTGGGACCCTGCATCATACCATCACGGTTAATATCGGTATAGATAATCGCACAGACACCGGCTTCTTCGTATTTCAACGCCAGATCCACCGCCGAGACATCTGATATCTTCTCCCAGCCTTCCACCGCCACCTTACCCTTCATCGCGTCAATACCCACCGCGACTTGTCCGGGAAAGGCTCTGCAGGCTTCCTTGACAAATTCGGGTTCACGCAGTGCCTGCGTGCCGATAATCACCCGCGAAATACCCGCGTCAAGCCAATGTTCGATATGCTCCATGTTACGAATCCCGCCACCCAGTTCAACCGGAATATCGACCGTATCGAGAATCGCCTGCACCGCTTCGGTATTGACTCCCTGTCCCTCGATCGCACCATTGAGATCAACCACATGAATCCATTTGAATCCCTGAGTTTCAAAAAGCTTCGCCTGTGTCGCCGGATCATGCTCAAACTCGGTTGCACTATCCATATTGCCACGCAACAGGCGAACGCATTTGCCATCTTTCAAATCAATTGCCGGATAGAGAATCATGGTTATTCCACCTCGGAAAGCGGTTCGAGTTTTTTATAAAAATAATGCCCAGGGACCATGCTGCCATTGACGAATTCATAGTAAGGCAACACGCCCCATTCGGTATATCCGTTTTCGCGGTAGAGCGTAATGGCCCGGCTTTGTGTCTGGCGCACGCTGAGCTTGATCAACGAGAACCCCTGCTTGGCCGCCTCGCGTTCTGCCGCTTCGAGCAACGCTTTCGCCAGACCGTGACCGCGCGCCCAGGGTGTGACGAAATGTCCTTCCACCGTTGCGGCAAATGCGGAAGTTTCCTTACTCTTGCTGGGCTTTACCAGCTGGATGGAGCCCACCAGCGTATTATCCAGCCGTCCGACAATCAGCGTGCGTTCCGGTACCATCAGCACACCCTTCCAATAGGCTTCCAGCACCTCACGCATCGGCGCACTCACCCAGTTGAATCCGATACCGTCATTAATGGCATCTTCGGTCGCCTGACACAGATCACCCAGATCAGCACCTGCAAATGCCTTGATATGTTCCACCGTAATATCGTTCATGCCCACTTAATAATTTGTTATTACTACATATTCAAGAAGTTTTCGATTAATCTCAGCCCCACCTTCTGACTCTTTTCCGGGTGGAACTGGGTGCCTATCATATTATCACGGCCAACGCACGCAGAAATTGTCTGGGTATAGTCGGTCGTCGCCAAACAGTTTCCTCTGTTTTGACATTGCGCATGATAGCTATGCACAAAATACACATGATCGTCATGGCGGATACCTGCAAACACAGGGTGATCAGGCTGCTGCAACTGCAAGCCGTTCCAGCCCATATGCGGAATTTTAAGCGAGGTATCTTCCGGTGCCAGGGTCACGACTTCTCCCTTGATCCACCCCAGCCCGGCATGTTCACCATGCTCCAGTCCTTTTTCCAGCATCATCTGCATGCCGACACAGATGCCGAAAAAGGGAATACCGGTGCTCAGCACCCGCTCCTCCAACACCTGGCGCATGCCGTCTATGGCGCTCAGCCCGGCCACACAATCGCCAAAAGCACCGACGCCGGGCAGCACAATATGCGAGGCCACTGCTACCTTTTCAGAATCGCTTGTGACGTCTACCGGCAGACGCAACGGCTCGGCCATCAGCGCGAAGGCCTTGGCAACGGAATGCAGATTTCCCGACCCGTAATCGATAATCACAACAGACATAAAGCTCTCAGCCGTTACGCCGCGTGGAACAGATGCGCATTAGTATCGAAAAAGCGCTGCTCAGCGCGGATTTTATTTTCACCGCTGACCACCGCGCTCATCGCATAGCCGCGTTTGGCCAGTTTGGAACGGATAAAATCATTGGCATGGAAACCCAGCCAGAATTGCAGTCCCAGTTGCAACAGCATCAGGCTCAGCATATTCAGCTCCAGTAATTCGACCAGCATGATAAAGCTCATATTCGCCACCGCCATCATGAAGGTCAGCCCCCACAGCCGGTTGAACAACGCCCATAAGGTCGTAAAGATAAAGGCGTAGAGGTTAAACCCCTCCTGCACGAAGGTGATGCGATCCGACAGACTTTCGCCCTCGGGACGCATATGCACCGTATACATATTAAGCCTGGAGAATAATGCCATCAGACGGCCTCTCCCAATGTGCCTTTGGTAGAGGGCACCTGATCGGCCTTGCGCGCATCAATCTCTGTGGCCTGGCGCAGACAGCGCGCCAGCCCCTTATAGCAGGATTCGACAATATGGTGATTATTGACACCGTAGAGATTCTCGACATGCAATGTCATCTCCGCATTGGAAGCAAAAGCCTGAAACCATTCGCGAAACAGCTCGGTATCCATTTCGCCGAGCTTGGGCTTGGAAAATTCAACCTTCCACACGAAATAGGGCCGCCCGGAAATATCCACGGCCACGCGCGTCAGGGTTTCATCCATAGGTGAGAGCGCATCGGCATAGCGCATAATGCCTTTTTTATCGCCCAGCGCCTTCAGCACCGCCTGACCGACGGCAATGCCGACATCTTCGGTGGTATGGTGAAAATCGATATGTAGATCGCCCTCGGCCTTGATCGTCAGATCGATGAGGCTGTGACGCGACAACTGTTCCATCATATGATCAAGAAAGCCGATGCCGGTCGAGATGTCATACGTCCCCGTCCCATCGAGATTCACCTCAACGGATACCTTGGTTTCACTGGTATTACGTTCTATGCTGGCGCTACGCATGCTGTTTCCCTTATGCTTGAATGCCTTATTTGGCGGGTTTCGTATCAACTGTCAAATAAAAGCCTTGAAAAGCCCGTATCAAGGACTCATATTCACGTCTATGCATACTGTATTGACGATAATGACTGCGTTAGCTCTGTCACTGCTGCTTAGCGGATGCCAGTCCGCCAAACAACAGAAACAAGCAAAGGAAGAGGCATCCTGGTGGTGTACGTTTTACGGCAACTGCCCGAAAGAAAAATCCGCCAGATGTTCGCTTTACGGTTATGAGGATTGCGAGTAATGCATCACAGCGACCGCTCCACCTGGTATGGCACCACTATTTTATGCGTCCGCAAGGGCGATAAAGTCGTTCTCGCCGGCGACGGACAGGTCAGTATCGGTGATACCGTCATGAAAGCCAGCGCTAAAAAAGTGCGCCGTCTGGCGGATGATTCAATTATTGCCGGCTTTGCCGGCGCCACGGCCGATGCCTTTACCCTGTTCGAACGGCTCGAGGCCAAGCTGGACAAACATCCTGGTCAGTTGACGCGCGCCTGCGTCGAGCTGGCCAAGGACTGGCGGACCGACCGCTATTTGCGGCGGCTGGAAGCAATGATGGCCGTGGCCGATGAGACTACCTCGCTTGTGCTCACCGGCACCGGCGACGTGCTTGAGCCGGAAGACGGGCTGATCGGCATCGGCTCCGGCGGTAATTATGCGCTGGCCGCCGCGCGAGCGCTGATCGATGTCGGCGATCTCGATGCCGAGGAAGTGGTGAAAAAAGCCATGAACATCGCCGCCGATATTTGTGTCTATACCAACCATACGCTGACGATTGAAAGCTTGAAGAATGCGCAATAGAAAACCAAAAGAACCCGACTGCAAATGCAAGGAGGTCCCGACGCGCGCTTCGGCCATACATGGCCTTGCTGGCCGGGATGACAGTTTTTAATGAGCGAATTAACTCCCAGAGAAATCGTCGCCGAACTCGACCGCCATATCGTCGGTCAGGACGATGCGAAAAAGGCGGTGGCCATTGCCTTGCGCAATCGCTGGCGGCGTCAGCAGGTCGATGAAAAGCTGCGTGAAGAAATCGTGCCTAAAAATATTCTGATGATCGGCCCGACCGGCTGCGGTAAAACCGAAATCGCCCGGCGGCTGGCCAGACTGGCCAAAGCGCCCTTTGTCAAGGTCGAAGCGACCAAATTCACCGAAGTCGGCTATGTTGGGCGCGATGTCGAATCGATCATCCGCGACCTGATCGAAATTGCCATCAATATGGTGCGCGAAAAAATGCACAAGGAAGTCAATGCCCGCGCCGAGATGGATGCGGAGGAGCGCGTATTGGATGCACTGGTCGGTGACAGTGCCAGTATTGAGACGCGCAACAAATTCCGCGACAAGCTGCGCAGCGGCGAGTTGGATGACAAGGAAATCGAAATCGATATCGCCGACAGTGATGCCGGCGGATTTTCCAGCTTCGACATTCCCGGCATGCCCGGCAGTCAGATGGGTGTATTGAACATCAACGACATTATCGGCAAGGCGTTGGGCGGCAGAACCAAAACCCGTAAAATGAGTGTGGCGGAAAGTCACAAGATTCTGATCAAGGAAGAATCCGACAAGCTGATCGATCAGGATAAAATCATTCAGGACGCGATTGATTTGGTCGAAAATCAAGGGATCGTGTTTATCGACGAGATCGACAAGGTCGCCGCCCGCGAAGAAGCACGCGGCGGTGAAGTCAGCCGCGAAGGCGTGCAGCGTGATCTGCTACCGCTGCTTGAGGGCACGACGGTGCCAACCAAACATGGATCCGTCAAAACCGATCATGTGCTGTTCATCGCATCGGGTGCGTTTCATATGGCCAAACCGTCTGACCTTTTGCCAGAACTGCAAGGCCGTCTGCCGATCCGCGTCGAGCTCAATCCGCTCAGCGAAGAAGATATGCTGCGCATTCTCAAAGAACCGGAAGCCAGTCTGGTGAAACAATATTCCGCCTTGCTCGAGACCGAAGGCACGACCATCGAATTTGCCGAGGACGGTATCAAGGCGCTGGCGGCACTGGCGACAAAATTCAACAAGGAAGTCGAGAATATCGGTGCACGCCGCCTGCATACCATTATGGAGAAGCTGTTGGAAGAGGCCAGTTTCCACGCGCCCGACAAGCCCGACATGAATGTGGTGATCAACGAAGCCTATGTGCATGAGCATATCGGCGACATGGCGAAACAGACTGACTTGTCGAAATTTATATTGTAATCTTTCGGCATGACTGCCGCACGCCTTGGCCCGTATTTTTTTCTATTTGCCTGCCTCGCACTCTGTGTCGGCGTGCGCTTCATGCATATCCTCGATGTCGATCACACATGGCTGCTGATCGCTGCGGATCGCTGGCTGAATGGCGACCGGCTCTATGTCGATATCATGGAGACCAATCCACCGCTGATCGTATATTTTAATGCGTTAATCGTGTTACTGTCCACTCTCACCGGCCTGCTTTCCTATGACATATATCTTATCGTCTGCGCCTTACTGATTTGCCTTTCCACTTACCTCGCCTCGCATTATGCAGAACATCCCAGCCGATGGGTTGTCATCAGCAGCCTCGTTCTGGTTCTGTTATGTGGTCGTGACTTCGGACAGCGCGAACATTTGTTTATCCTTGCTTCCTGGCCACTGTTATCGGCTCTATTACACCATAAGACATCGTCTGTTTTCATTACCTTGATGGCAGCTATCGGCACGGCGCTAAAACCGCATTTCTGTTTGGTATGGCTCGCGCTGGCATGCGGTGACGGCATACGGAAAACATCTCTCAGAGCATTTTTTGCCTCGCATTATCTCATCATCGCTGCTGTACAACTACTCTATCTTGCCGCTATTGGCATTTGTCTGCCGGAATATTTCGACAGCATCGTTCCCCTGCTGGTTACACATTATGCTGCACATAACGAACCGATCTTCACCTTGCTGCAATATGCCTTCCCGATGGGTTTATCTGTATGTGTGTTATTCGGTGTTTATCTGTTCCAGGCCAGAAACCGGAATAACGATGTCATTATAGGGCTGTTTTCGCTTGTCATCGCCGCCTTCGCCATCATGCTGCTGCAGCAGAAAGACTATTCCTATCACTGGTATCCCATACGGGTGTTTTGCGTATTGCTGGCGGCGCAGATGTTCTTTTCATTACCGGCCGGTATGGCGCTTAAACAGGCTATGCGGTTTCTGTGCCTGTTATTCGTGATCTATGTCACCGCACCGCAATTGCTATGGCAATATCGGATTGGAGACGGCACGTGGGATGATCATGCCCATAGACTCGCTGAAATGCTTGAAGACCATGCAAAAGACAAACCGGTGCTGCCGCTCGGGTTTTTGTTGGAAGCACCTCTGCCGATCTATATCTCCGGCGCACAACTGCCCTACCGTTACGCACATTTATGGCCATTGGCAGGATATTATACAAGCGGCGTGATCGACGATAGTGGTTATATGATCTACCGTACCCCCGATAAGATGAGTGAAGGCGAACGGCGATTATTCGATCAGATCATTCAGGATGCTACCCACAATCCGCCAGCCATTATAACCGTTCATGACGGCCGTTACGGCACCTATCCCACAAAACAGTCCTTCCGTTTTGACTATATTGGTTATTTCTCCCAATCTGAGCTATTCGCCAACTTGTTTTCACAGTATGAAGACATAGGACGAATTCATTACGCAACAGAAAAAGATACACCGCGTTACCAGATTATCTATGCAAGGAAAGACAGAGATGATGCTCAGCCGTAATACATGTATGATGCATGCCGTGGCTTGTTTGTCCATTTTGCTTGCCGCATGGGTGCAGGCAAACGCTTATCTCAACACCGATACTACATGGTTGCTGCATGCCGCCGGAATGCTGTTCGAGGGCGGCACGCTGTATGTCGATGCGATGGAGAGTAATCCACCGCTGGTGGTGTGGTTGCATCTCATTCCGATATGGCTTGTCAATGTTTTATCTATCAGCGCAATGATGGCCATGGTGCTGTGTATAACATCCCTGTCGCTGATTGCCTATGTGGCTCTGACACGGATCACATCCGACACACCGCTCTATCCTGTACTATTTGCACTGGCCGTCAGTTTGTTGGCACCAAACAGCTACGCCGAACGCGAGCATCTGCTGATCCTGTTGGCCACGCCTTATCTGACGTATCTGTTCTGCGATCAAAAACCGCACAGCTTGGCAGCCATTGCTGCGGCCGTCGGCTTCATGCTCAAACCGTTTTTTCTGTTGATATGGGCCGTTGCACTGACCGTCAGGCTCTGTAAGGACCGATCCTTTTGTCTGCTGTTCCACAGATCCACAGGGATCATCCTGATCGCAGGGACTGTGTATGCCGGCTATTTACTGATGGTCGATACCACCTACATCACCCACATCCTGCCACTGCTGATCGACTATTATCACGGGTTCGATGCCCATAGGGGCGAGCTGACACGCCCTATCCTCTGGCTTGCATGCCTGGGTCTGGCCGGCCCGTTGCTGTTTTTATATTATCACGCCTCCGATAAGCACAAACATGTGATCCTCGCCGTAACTGCCTGCGCCATGGCCGCGCTGATAACCCTCATTATCCAGTCCAAAGGCTGGAACAATCACTGGTATCCCTATCTGGCATTTGCCTTTATCGCCAACGGCATGATTGCCTCCGTTCTCTTCACCGACCATTCCCTGTCAGGGACACGGCTGGTGATTCCCTCCATCGCGCTATTATGTATTATCGTCTTATCCATCATGGCGGGGACATCCTATGTCCGGCTATGGGAGAAAGGCTGGCCGGAAAATGCCCATGACATGGTGCAGTTTCTGCAAAAAGACACCACATCGAAAACGGTTGCCGCGCTGACATTCGATCTGGCCACCGCCTTTCCTGCCATTGCTTATACGGAGAAAGACTATGTGTTCTCCTACGGCCATCTTTGGCCGCTTCCCGGGATGTATCAGCTCAGGCCGAAAAACGACAATCATGAGGCGATTTATCACTCACCGGAAGCGATGAATGCTGCAGAGTCGGCACTTTTCCACGAAACAATCACGGAACTCATCACCACTTCGCCCGACATTCTACTGATCAATAAACGCGACAATTACCTCTATCATGACGGCAGTACCTACGGCTTCGATTTCATCGCCTATTTCTCACAGGATGCGTCCTTCGCCGAATGGTGGACAGGCTATGAGCAAATTCACCGCATCGGCGATGTCGCAATTTACCAAAAGCCGTAAGCAGACCCCGTTTACGCGCCCGCTTTTTTCCTGAAATACCGAAGAGCCAGATAATCGAGCGATAAAGGTCCGGCGCCTTTGATCATGATCAAACCCAGCGCCACCGCCCACCACACATGCTCAGGGTTGGACAGATAGGTGAATTCAATCACTGCCGTCATCACCAGCAATGGCAGCGCGGCTGAACGCGCCATCAGTCCGCCTACCAACAGCACCGGCATGGCCAGCTCAAAAAAGGTAGCGGAATAAGCGGCAAATGCTACCGGCAGCAGCGGCACCGCATATTCATATTCAAACAATATCAGCGTGTTTTCCCAATTATCGATCTTGGTCAGTCCCGACATGAAAAATACCTTGGCAATCCATACCCGTACAAACAGCATGAACGGCGCATAGAGATAGCTGATGATCTCTATCTTTTTCTCATAGATGGGAAACAGCCTACGTGTCAGCCGATCCGCCATACTGTCCGTCATCACACTCTCTTTCAACATGGCATTTCTCCTTAAGATTCACGTCACACATTATTTTATTCGCCCCGACCATAACGTCCATTACAGTTTTTTGCATGGATTATTCAGCGGTATATACAGCAGATGCTTCGTAGCGTAAAAAATTCCTTGTAATGAAATAAAACCGGGTTACGAATCAAGCGATGAAAGCGGCAGGCTTTCTTCCTATAAACCATAATCAAGGAGAGGATATTATGTCTAACAAAGCTAAAATCGTACTGCCCACACTGGCTGTTGCCACCATGGTCGGCGGTTTCGCCCTGCAGGCCGATGATGCGCAGGCCAAGGGTGAAAAAGAGAAATGCTACGGCGTTGCCAAGGCCGGCAAGAATGACTGCGCCTCGGCTACCGGTTCACATTCCTGTGCCGGTCAGGCTGCTGCAGATGGCGAATGGCACGAATGGGTGCTGGTGTCCAAAGGCACCTGTGAGAAGCTGGTCGGCGGTTCACTGACGCCTCAGGAACCCAGCTAAGTCTCATTTTAGCACAGAAAGAGCCGGGGCATGTCTCCGGCTTTTTTGTATAGGGAAACATCATGATACCGGAACTCGGATATGGTCTGGGGCTGCGCAGCCCGCACTGGGAAGAGATCACCTCTACCCTGCCCGAGGAGGTGGCATGGTTTGAAATCATCTCCGAGAATTTCATGGATACGCAGGGCCACGCGCGGCAGGTGCTTGAAAAGGTGCGAGAGCATTACCCCGTCGCCATGCATGGTGTCTCACTGTCGATCGGCAGCAGCGATCCGCTCGATCGCGGCTATCTGACTAAACTCAAAACCCTTGCCAACTGGCTGGAGCCGGCCTGGATGTCCGATCATATCTGCTGGACCGGCATCCACCAAGTCAATACCCATGATCTACTGCCCGTGCCTTATACTGAAGATTCGCTCGTCAATATGGTAGCAAAAGTCAAACAGGCGCAGGACTATCTGGGCCGCCAACTGGTATTGGAGAATCCCTCTAACTATCTGGAATTTTCCGCCAACAGCATGTCCGAGGCTGAATTCATTATCCGTCTGCTCGAAGAGGCGGATTGTCTGCTGCTGCTTGACGTCAATAATGTCTATGTCACCAGTTTCAATCACCGGCTGGATGCCAAAGCCTATATCGAGGCGATGCCGGCGGAGCGTATTGCCCAAATTCACCTGGCCGGACATGAGCATCGCGGCAGCCATATCATCGACACGCATGACGGAAGGCCGACGGAAGATGTACTGGCACTGTATCATCACACTATTCAGACCCACGGATTCAAAAACACCATGCTGGAATGGGATGCGAAGATTCCGGCATTCAGCGTCATGCTCGAGACGTTGCAACAGGTCAAATCGGCCACGGACGCAACCTTTCATCCGGCATATGAAACCATCCGCTATAAAGCCAACGCTACGGAAGCATATGACCGGCTGATGGACCGCTTTCAGTCGCATATCCTGCAGCCCTTCGACGCGGTACCACCTGCGCATGAATGGATAAGGGAAAAAGAGCATTTTCCAGCAAAAGAGCAGTTGAATGTCTATCAGCTTGGCTATCGCACGCGTTTGTTCCAGGCGATTATCGAAGTATTTCCAGCCACCCGCCATCTCGCAGGAGAAAAACCATTCGATACTCTTGTTAGAAACTATATCGAACATACCCCTTCGCATTTTTATTCGCTCGATGATTATATCGCGCAGGCACTTCCCTTTTTTGAAGACCATTTGCCGATAGCGCCCTTCGAACTGGCCACGCTCGAACTCACCATTCGCATGATACAGATGCAACCGCAACCTGACCCCGTTACCCTGCAAGACCTTGCCACCATCCCACCCGATCAGTTTCTATCGCGCAATCTGCGCCTGTTGCCATCGGTGCAACTACTGTCCTTTACGCATGATGTATATAGCGCTTATGGTCAATGGCTGGAGAAAAAAGTCATCGACAAAGTAGAACAAACGCCTTGCCACATGATGCTGCATGCGGTGGGTGAGGATGTTTATCGCTCGGCACCGTCAGAAGAAGACTATCGGATGCTTAAGGTTATTCATGAAGGTGAAACGCTGGAAGAGGTATTGCACCAGTTGCATACTGCGCATCATGTGCCGCAGGATCAATTGCTGGAAACACTGCAAACCCATCTGCACAGCCATGTTCCGCAAAGCGTTTACAGACTTCGTTTGAAGAGTGAACCTTCATGCTAATAAAGGCATCACTCCCAGGCTTTTGAAAAGTCTTTATCTGCAAAAGCCTCAGCCAGTCCGGTCAGTTGTTTCAGGCGTAGCACTTCATCAGGATCCATTCCCAGCTCTTTACTGATTTTTTCATCACTCCAGTTATGCTTTTTCAGCAATGCCACCAGCCGTGCGGAAAGCCCGGTCTGATGCGTCCCACGCGCCATATTATGCCGAACGGTCGCGGCAATGCGTTCGTCAATCTCTTTATTGAGTTCCACCACCGGCACATATCCCTGCAGCGACTCGGCCATTGGCGGAAAATATTTCATCAGCTGCACCCGGTGATGTCCATCGACAATCACATATTTTCCTTTATGATTCTTAGCTGCTACCACCGGCATCGTCACACCATCTTTGATCATGGACAGTTGCAACAGTTCCATTTCCGGCGGGGCGACTTTATTGGGATTATAGTCATTACTGTGAATGTCATTGGCCTGTACCAGTTTGACCGCCAGTGCGGGATGCTCCAACTCCAGCATATCCCGTAGTAATTCGGTCATGGCATTATATATCTCAACGCGGTAAGCCAGATCCATCTGCTTACAGCGCCTCAAATAGTCAATCACTTCGTCCGATATGGGCATATCAGCGCTCCTCGGAGGGAGGGGCGAATTGTAATGCCGCCTCGAGTTGTTTTTCAAACTGACGTTTGGTTGGCGAAAAAGACAGGCCGTAACACCAGTAATCGTTGCGTAATAACACCTTGCAAATGCGCCGCCACGACGGAGCTTTGCGCTTGCTTTCCAGTTTTATGTCCGCAGCATCGGGAATGCTGCGATAGCCTGTTTCCTTCGCATGTTTACGGTGCCAGTTTAAAAATTTAAAGATCCTCTTCCGGTAATGTGCTGCGATGTGCGGCGGCATGGTATTGAGTAAAAATTTGCTGTAACTCTTATAGGTATATCCCGAAGGTAAAGTGATCTTACGGTTCCCAAGCGCCCGGTTCCCGGCATAGCGATTGCCGAAATTGGCACCTTCCACACGGCCCACTACTCGCGCCCAGGTGTCCGGTTCCAACAGTTTAAACAGATATAACCCGTTTTTCTGGTCATCACCATAAGGCTGACATAGCCGCATGAAACGCATTGGCACGCCGGCCAGATACATCAGATCGTAAATCGTGTTATAGCTGAAGTGAAATTTGCCATTCGCCGCCCAGATATCCTTGGCTTTCCAGTCATAAATAGGATAGAAATTATACACGGATTTGGTCATCTGCGTGCTCCACCCATAGTCCTTGAAGCGTTCTTTCCGCATGTCTTTAATGGTGCGAAAACGGTTCAGGCTTTCATCCGAACGGATAGCAACCAGACAGGCTGTGGGCGTATCGCCTCCTGAAAACCATTGAGCAAACTCAGCAGTAAATACTTCAAACTCCATACCTCTTTTGAAAAAAGGAAAATAATGTTCATCCGAAATGACGGTCGGATGCTCCGGCATATCACGTATCCACAGATTTCGTTTATCCGGGTCCCAGCACAGCCAGTGCGGATTGATCTGGCTCACCGCATTTCTCAAATTCAGCGGTAAACATATCCAGTGCCCACGCACACCGGGCAGTGACATCATTTCCTCAACATGCTCGATGGTATGTTGATATTGTCCCTCCAGATCAATGAACACGACATCTAAAGGGAGTTTTCCATGCTCCTCAGCTTTGGCAAGCGCCAGATGCAATAATAATGATGAATCCTTACCACCTGAGAAAGAAACGTAAATTTTATCAAACTGGGTGAAAATGATATCAAGACGTTTATTCGTTGCATCATATACATTATCGTCCAGAAACGTCTTGGCCACGTGATTACCTGTCTCAAAAAGCATCAATTAGAAGTTTATAAATTAACAGTTGCTATTCTACAACAAATCGGCAACCTGAGCAAATTTTAAGACATAACCTCAATATGTTGCTTATGGCTTCGATATGCAAAGGTAACCTCTCTCATTTTCACATCTATATTAGAAGTATAAAATTGACTCTTCAAGGTTGCAACAGTAGTTCTTGAACCTTTTGAGACGGCTGGTGGGGGGGGCAGGATTCACAGAACAGCTATAACATACTGGAAGAAACAAATATCAAAGCAAAGAAGTGGCAAAGACACCCCCAAATTACTTTGCTGGCGCTTAACGCACCTCAGTAACCACATGTACCGATGGAGCGTCTTTCGTGCCGTTAAGACGAACAATCTGAGCCGTTACTTGGTATTGGTTTAATATCTCTTTTTTTACTGCCTCAGCCATTCCCTTAGGCACAAAACCGAGCTTGGTATCACCAAACATCACACGCACGGCCATGGGGTCATAGAGATTCTCCGGCTCTTCTTCCAGTGTCACCAACTGATCTTTCAGAGAGGTAAGCGGCTCTATTTTCATGCCGTCATTGTGCCTAAACCCTGCAATCTCAAAGCTAAAATCAAATGGAGGCATATCCTGATCAAAAGTGGGGGCAAAAGAAAAACCATCCCCTACAAGCATCCCTCCTGTATAGGCCAACAGTTGCATCAGGCTTATGTTACGATCTGTAGGCAAGCGATATGAGCGCAGATATTCTTCATAGTCGGGACGCTCACGAGAAGCCACACGCTTCTCCAGAACCTCCTTCACCATACCATTGTAGGTTTTTTCCGTTGTGTATGGAAAGGCGGTCATCCCCTGAAAACCATACTGTTCTGCAGCACGATAAGCATCCTCATTGTCATAGTATTGCAGGTAATAGTTACCTGCATCCTCGCGCACTTCCCCCACGACAAACCGATCACCACGTGGCCTGTTTTTCTCGCGATCAATAGCCTGCCACAACAGAAGCAATCGTGACGGTTTGATCAGATGTGTTAGTGCTTTCATACCCCTATTGTCTCTTTAGCTTTCTTCACCCGTGCCTTTAGCAATGCAATCATAAATTCAGCACGCTCCGGCGTCAGGCGGTAGTTTTCATTACATATGTCATAGCGTGTCAATCCCATGATTCTATCATATAATGCAGATAGATCACAATGCAGCAACTCAGCCATAATATCCTTGGCAGATGACTCATAGGATATTAGATTTACTAGCAATTCAAAATGTCCCTGCTGCTTCTCATCATCCACTTGCCATTTCATGTGATGTTTCCCTCTGGCAATATAATGGTCGATTTCATTCATTGCTTTCGACAGATTTCTTGGAATGACCTCATAGCCAAGCGCCGTACCGTTATCAAAGGCAGGGGAAAGGTTGAAGTCTGCCACTTGCACCATTGCCATCTCCACATTCTGGAAATGCATGACAACTTCCCAGTTCTCCTGATGCCGGTCTGTATTACCAACCAAAGCATCAAACAGAAGCATACGCACCCATAGCTTAAACCACTCCCGCACCGGAAGCTCGCTGAATATCTCTGCAATCGATGTAAAGTTATGCTGTTTACCTTTATCTCGATCATAGTCCACAATCACCTGCATCATCAACTCACCCCCGCGTGATACACCAGCATAGGGTGCATCAGGATAGCCATAAAACCACTCTATCAGGCAGGCATATTCTAATTTCCCGTCCTCCAACTCCCGACACGCCGCAAAAGCGGGCGGTATATCAACCCCCAAAGCACGTCCTAAATGATAGGCCACAATCTCTACCCAGAATTGCTCATAATGAATGTAGCCTAGTTTGTTCGGATCACGGCTTTTGCGCTGAATAGTCTTTTTGTAAAGATAGCGATGACCAGGAATTAGAAACGGTAAGGCTATGTCATCCGGACAGAACACTTCATACTTAGGACGCGTGCCTTCCGGATATGTCACGAAATCACCACCCCACGGCCAGTCCGATACATTCACAATCTGGTCATGCTTTTGTTGTTCATCATCCAGCACATAAAAGCGACTATACTGTTGAAAAAGAGACGCCATGATTAAAGATGATCTTCTACCTGCTTATCTGGACATTGAAACACCATATCGTCCTCACTCATGGCTTCCATGCCTCATCAATCTCCTTCATCAGCCGGTCGGTGTTGACCAGTGCGACGATGATTTTCTGGTAATGACGGATGTCATCGAAGCTGAGGGTACGGCCTTTGCGGTCCTTCAGCCACTTTTGTGCGGGCTGATAGCCGCCGATATAGAAGTTCCACGCCACTTCCGGCACGCCAGCAAAATACTGCGTCTTGTTGATGAACAATTTGCCCTTGCCGTCCTTGACCTCGCGGAAGCTGTTTTTGCCGATGGTATCGACCACGCAATCGCCGGATTCGGGGAAGCTGGTAATCGGCGTGGCGAGCGCCGGGTGTTCGAGCAGGTGCAACGCGCGCAACTCACCGCCAAGCGCAACCAGTTGCCAGAACAGTGCCGCATCCTCCGGGTAGGGAATGCGCGGGAAGTCGATTTTCAGAAACTCTTTATAGGCGTCGCGATAGCTCGGGCTATGCAGCACAGCATAGATATAATCGAGCAGGTCGAGCGGCGAGAAGCGGGACTGGTCGCTCGCGTCTTTTTCCTCATGGTCGGAGATGAACGGCAGGCCGAGCTTCTCGTTGATTTCAGCAACAATGGATTCATCGAGGTTCGGGCGACGATTGCTTCCTGCCGCCGCTGCCGTATCGAGCGAAGGTTGGGCTTCGTCGGTATCGGGGTAGAGGTAGAGGGGGAAGCAATGACAATTATCTAATGATGAAACTGCGTCTTTGTTTGTAAGGCAGTCTGAAATAAAAAATTTCGCAGCCGTATCAAGTCGTGTATTCCTGAGAGCGAGCAAGGCATAGTTTTTACCGCCCAACATGTTGCTCATCAAGTTTCTGCGTGAATCACCTCGCGGAATGATTTTGCTTATTTTTTGAAGAGGGTAATACGTGTATCTATAGTCAAAAGTTTTGTATTGAACTTTCTGAATATCAGATTGTTGAAAATTAGAGAAATTTACCCTCTGATTCTCAACTTCCCAGTCTTTGGTTTCTTTGAAATTATACTTTTTCAGCAGCACGTCTTTTTCCAACGACTGCATATCTTCTAGCATTTTTACTACATCGCCAGGGTTGTGGAACCCCTTAACCAAAAGACTATCTTTGCGAAATTTTATTCCTAAACCTTTATCAAGAAACAGCTTTTCTATGAAAAAACCTAAATCATACTCTTTTTTTCCCTCAAAAGTTTTTGGTACAAAGTAAAAGTAAGGCTTCTCGCATTTAAGCTTGTTATACCCATCAAAAACTCCTGATTCCCACAGTCTCTCGTGCTTGCTTTGACGACTGCCATAATAATCCTTGTACCAAATATCCGCTTTTTTATTTTTACCAATACCATTCTTAATTAAGATGGAAATGGAGACACCTTGTTGAATATCAAAAACATTCTGGTCGCTTATACCATCTGACAAAGAGGCGCTCCTTTTTGCGCTTCCATGAAGATTTAGAATGTAAATGTGGTCAAAATTTTCGATTAGATTCTTTCTCATTTGACGATGTACAATTCCATCCAAATAGGAATTATTGGTAATCATTGCTATAATACCCTCACCAGTTTTTATAATCTGGTGTTCGGCATAACGTATAAACTTTATGTAGTCGTCCGATAGGGAATTTATATTACGTTCGTTTAAACCAGATTTATAATCTCGCATTAACCCTTCAATCCACTCACCTTTGTTCTGGCTGCTCACGCTATATGGCGGATTGCCGTAGGCGACCATGATCGGCATGTCTTTCTTAATCCGGGTCGCCTGCAAGCCTTCGACCGCCAGTTCACGCATAAAGGCCAGTAGCGGCGCGTCCTCGTCCGGGTGATATTCTTCCAGCGAGTTTGTTAGATACACGCTCAGGCGCGGCGGGGATTGCGGATTGCTGGGCTGATAGCCCAGCTCTTTTAGCAGCAAGTCAATTTTCAGGTGACACATGGCGTAGGAAGCCATGAGAATCTCGAAGCCGTGTAACCGGGGAAAAAGATGTTCCTCGACATACTGGTTCCACATGCCTTCCTGCCCGATGAAGCGCTGATATATCTGCTTGATGGCCTCGGCAGTAAAGGTGCCAGTTCCTGCCGCCACATCAAGCAGTTGCACCTTATGCACGTCGAGTTTCTGTTTCGCCTTGCCACTTTTGGTACGCTTGTCTACGTCCGCACCATCGACCTCAATCGTCACCTTGCTGGTATCGGCCAGCCCGTCCGCCAGACCGAAATGTGTTTGCAACACCTCATCGACTGCACGCACGATGAAATTGACCACCGGCTCCGGTGTGTACCATACCCCGCGCGCCTTGCGTAGCTTGGGGTCATATTCGGCGAGAAACGTCTCATAGAAATGCACGATGGGGTCATTACGCCCGCTCTGCTTGCCGAAATCATGCAGAATGTCATGCACGTTGGCGGCGCGATAGACTTCGCACAAGGCATCGACAATCCACACCACACGATGGTCGAGTTCCGCACCACAGACATAATCGAACAGGCGGCGCAGGAAAGGGTTAGAACGCGGAATCAGATCACGTGCTTCCTGCCTGCTGAAATCCTGCAAGGTTTGGTCATGCAGGCGGGCGGTGAACAGACCGTAGGCAATGGTCTGGGCATAAACATCGGCGAACTGGCTTTCATCCATATCATGTATAAGAATGGCCTGAAATGCCCGTAGCTGGTCGTGCAGACTGCTTTCCTTCTCCTTGTCAAAGACAAGCGCTTTCTCGAACACGCTTCGCATGAGTTGCGCCTTACGTGCCATCATCTGCGCCAGTGTTTTGGCTGATTTGATGGTCTGACCGGTGTATTCAATGAAATTAGCCAGCAATGTTTCCAGCTCACCAAAGCTGTCGGGCAGAGGATTGAACTTTTTACCATCCGCCTCGGCAATACGAACCGTCGCCACCTTTTGTCCCTCACGGTAAAAACGGAATTCAAGATAGTCTGTCAGAATCAAATTATCGAGACTCGCCAGATAGCGTTTCATCTGATCGCTTTTTTCATTTTTATCGAGATCGATGCCGACATCTTTTGCCTCGACATAGCCCACGTCTATCTCACCCTTGCGAATGATATAATCCGGCGCGCCACAGGTTTGGCGTTTGGGATCATTTACCGCCAGAACCTTATCGCCAAAAGATTCGAGATAGGCTTTCAGTGCCGGGCGATAGGCATGTTCGGCGGCAATACCAGAGGCATATTCAACTTGCAGAGCGGTAATATAGGTTTGGGTCGCAGTCATGAGAAGGCATACTACCCTAAAGTGTAGGTTTGTCTATAATGCTATGGCTGCAACCGACGTTGCATTTCTTTCATCAATTCATCAGTAGTCGCATGCGATAATTCCTGATGGTCTTGGCCGATACCGGTAATTGTCTTTCGGCGCACCTGATCATTGAGATTGCCGTAGGCGTTGTAGCTCGTCATCGCGTGTTTATGGCCAAGATTTTGAGCTGGCCGCGCTCGCTGACATTCTCGACAAGCCGATACTCTGGCTCATGTTTGGAGATAAGATTCCTAAGAGTCAGACACAATAAAATTCAATCTGTTGCGAGAACGCTGAAAACTCTGTTGTCACACTGCGCAACTCCGCCGCGTGGATGAGGTTTTGGCCCGTCAGAATGCCGCCGGTGAGCAAACCGAGAATGACGAGGACGATGGAGAGTTCGACCAGACTGAATCCATGACGCATAATACCCCCCTAATGCTTTCACCAGTATATATGTTTTTGGGCGTGGGAGGAAGCAAATTGAGGCTTCGCCTAGGAAGGGTTCCTAGCATGGTTGTTCAACCCCTGTAGGCTTTTTCTCTTAAGACGGATGTGTTGGTAGTATAGGGCCGGTTTGTACGAGTTTTAGAAAGTGATCAAAAATGTATGGGTTTTTGGCCACAGGTGAGTGATGAGATGGAAGTGGAGTTGATGGACTCAGTATTTGTTGCATTGATACGGTAAATCTGAAGCTTGGCGTTAAAAGCCTGTGATAAAGATTATGTTGCAAGCGTTCGTGATAGTATTGTTGAGTAGGTATTCAGCTGTTTGGTCATCAGCGCTTACACAATTGACTCTGACTGAGCCTTTATATGACCGTAGATTGCCAGTAGCTGGTCTGCCATCATCCATTTTACTGTCAATGTTCCACATTTCTTCGGCTGAAATAATAGGATCGTCCCCATCCCAGTTGCCTGTGACATCCCCTCCGAGTCCAAAGAAGTTTCCATAATTACCGTCAAACAAATAGGCGTCTCCGGAAACTGAACCTGAAAATGCTCCGCGGGCGGAGTGTACGACGTTACCACCTAATTTTGATATCGGAACATTTACCTTGGCCTCTACATCTGACCGATGGTTGGGGCCTGCGACTCCAGTATATGAGCCTTCTATCAGTCCAGCATTGGCCAAATGCTGCCAAAGCGTGAAAGTCTCGCCATATTCGGATGCTGCTGCCGGCCAGTCCAGTCTTCCGTTTCCATCGCCATTACATGTTTGTGTGCCCGTTCCAATAGCTGCTTCGCAACCATCACCAAGTGTTCCCGATCCGCCGGCGCTTCCCCAAAACCGTGTGGCATTGGTCATATCACCCGGCAAGGCGAAATATTTATCGCGGAAGGTATGAATAGCAGTCTGATAGGAGGTGAATTCCGTCATCACACTCCTGAGTTCTGCAGCGCGAATGAGGTTCTGGCCAGTGAGGATACCGCCGGTGAGCAGTCCGAGGATGACCAGTACGATGCTTAATTCCACAAGGCTGAAGCCTTGTGAGGGGCGAGAGGCGAGGGTCGAGGGACGAGACGTTTTATACTCGTCTCTCGCCCCGCGCCCCTCGTCCCTGTTATTATATGAAAATCCGTCATGTCGAGCGAGCGCGTTAGCGTGACGAGATATCTGGTAGAAGATTCCTCCGAACCTGTCGGTTCGTTCGGAATGACGTGTTATAGATCTGAACGCCTGTTCAGTAGGGGGGGGGTAACCTGTGGTATTC
>JANQJY010000036.1 GCA_028281385.1 Rickettsiales bacterium
TTCTTCGTCGTCGCTTTTTTCGCCGCAGGTTTTTTCGCTGTTGGTTTCGTGACCGGCGCTTTTTTCGCCGTTGCTTTTTTAGTCACAGGCTTCTTAGCCGCCGCTGCAGGTTTTTTCTCCGTGGCTTTCTTCGCCGCCGGCTTCTTGGCCGAGGATGCCGCCTTCCTTGTTCCGGAAGTCTTTGAGGACGTTCTTTTTGCCGTGGATACTCTCGCCATATCTACCCTATACCCGATTAGTCACTTACATGCGTCATCATGCGACACGATTATTAACCCATTCAGCCTGTCTATCAAAGCAAACGATTATCGGTAAGCCATCTTATTTGTCAAAAAGATTATGCACATGTTGTATAACTACAAAAATAGGCAACTATCCAGTCTCTTCAAGAGTTTCCCGGTAGATTTTTCCGCGCTCAAGCTCTATCTTTTCCAGTTCCTGCTTGAGTTCCATCAATCGGGTAAGCTTTTCCTGGCTCATATCAGACGCCATATCACTTTCCGCCTGGCGGAATTCCTCCAGAATACCTGCCGCATAATAGGCATTATAGGCCTGCCGCCACATGCGCCGAGCTTCCGGCAAATACTGATTCTCCTCATCCTCATAAAATTTTCGTGGCATATTATGCTGCAAATCCTCCATAATAGTCTGATATGCATCATTTTTGTCAGGAGACGATATCACATTGCCAAGCATGGTCCGGTCAATATCGGAATAACTGCATACAGTCGTAATCACCTGCTGTTTCAACTGATCATAGCGCGTATCCTCAAACTGCAGCCGGGCCAGCCACTCCTCCGACTCTGCCTCAGTCAAAATCGATGGATATAACAATGCCAGCCGTAGCAACTGCACAGCCGAATCCTGACGGCGCTGGCCAGTGCTCTCTTTGGGCAAATGCGGAAGTGGAAGTGGAGGTGACAGGTGCCGCTGCGTTATGCCCACACCTGTAGTGCGTTGCATGGCGCTGCTTTTTTTTGCCGGTGCCCAGAATTTTTGTTTCAAATAGGATTTATAATGCGTTCTTACCGACGGGTGCTGTATCGTATCAGCAAATCTCAACAGTTGCGCTTCCTGACCGGCACGCTCTTCTGGCGTTTTTGCCCCTGCTCCGCTCACACTCTGCCACAGCGTATCAGCCAACCCCAGCGCCGAGACCGTCATCGCCAAAAACTCCTGTGCCCCATAAGATCTTACATAACTATCCGGATCATGGCCAGCCGGCAGCGTACAGAATTTTAGGCTCTTACCCGGTGACAGCAGCGGCAGTGCCAACTCCGCCAGCCGTATCATGGCGCGCTCACCCGCCGCATCGCCATCCAGACAGATAACCGGCGTATCGCACACCATCCATAACTGTTTAAGCTGTTGATCCGTCACAGCCGTACCAAGCGGTGCCATCACATGATGGATACCGGCCTGATCCAACGCGATCACATCCATATAGCCTTCACATAAAACCACTGACCTTTGCTCCATCGCCGGGCGGCGCGCCAGATCGAAGTTAAACAGCATTGTCCCTTTATGAAACAGTTCGGTTTCCGGCGAATTCAGATATTTCGGTGCGTTGGGATTGCTGTTTCCCGGCAGAATGCGCCCACCGAACGCCACCACCTTGGAATAGCGGTCACGAATGGGGAAAATGACGCGATCACGGAAACGGGCATAAGGGTTCCTGCCTTCCACCTGAATCATGAGCCCGGCATCAACCAGCTGTTCCATCGAAAAACCTTCCGCCAGCATGGCTCGCTGGAAGCCGTCACCATTTTCAGGCGCAAATCCGATACGGAAACGTTCCATCGTCGCCGGTGCAATGCCGCGATCCGCCAGATAATCACGCACATGCACATTTTCTGCTGCAGTCAATTGCTGCTGAAACCAGCCACATGCCGCTTCCGTCACATCCTGCAATGTCCTGATCGTCTCGTCCTGCTGACGCGCCTCTTCGCTGGGCTGCGGCAGGGCCATGCCTACCTCCTGCGCCAGTTTCTCGATGGCTTCACGATAGCCGACGCCTTCATATTCCTTGACAAAGTTGATAACATCGCCATGCGCACCACAGCCGAAACAATGATAGAATCCCTTTTCGTTATTGATGGTAAAAGACGGGGTTTTTTCCTTGTGAAACGGACATAGCGCCATATATTCACGCCCCGCCCGCTTAAGCGGCAGATAACGTCCGATGACTTCCGAGACCACAAACCGTGCCCTCACAGATTCAATAAAAGATTTAGAATACAGCATATTGGTGAGATTATCCTATTTTCGCCTGCGTAGCGTTGACGCTCTATCCAACCCTCACCATATTACACGCGGAAAATTTTGCGTTAAGTTTTTTTTAATACTTTCCGGATAACAGCATGGCTCTGGTACGTAAAACAACGGTTAACTGCGATCTTTTAGAGGTAGAAGGACGGGTTCTGCCGCTGAACATCCGCCGCAACCGCCGCGCGCGCCGTATGTATTTGCGTTATAACCCGACCGAACATTCCTTTTCCCTCACCCTGCCGCAACGTGTCCGCCTTACCGAAGGAGTAGATTTTGTCGAAACCAAGGGTGAGTGGATCGCTCATATCCTCTCGCAACTGCCCAAGCGGCAATATTTCCGTGTCGGGATGACGCTGCCGTTGCTTGGCAAACATTGTGTGATTGCGCATGATCCGGAATTGCTGACACAATTTGCGCTGAAGGATGGTATCCTCTCTATCGGTGGTGTAAAACGTCCGGATTCCAAACGTATTGAAGCGATTCTGAAAAAGATCAGCCGGCATGAGCTCTCCGAGCTGGCACATTATAAAGCATCGTTGATCAGCAAAAACATCAACCGCATTACCCTGCGCGATACCAGCAGCCGCTGGGGTAGCTGCAGTTCGCATCGCAATCTGATGTTCTCCTGGCGCCTGATCTTTGCACCCTATGGCGTGCTGAATTATGTGGTCAGCCATGAAGTCGCCCATCTGAAACACATGCATCATAAACCCTCCTTCTGGGAGACGGTAGAATGCCTGTGTCCGGACTATGAGCAGTGGAAAGACTGGCTAAAACACCACGGCCACCAGCTCTATCGCTACGCTACCAAATCAGCCACTTAGCCTATCTTTCTTTATACCTAATTACAGTGTCATCCTCGGACAAAATGCAAGTAGGCATTTTGATCCGGGGATCCATACTTCGAAAGTCAGAAGACTTTCGAAGTCAGAAATGCCTACTGGCATTTCTTCTTTGGATTCCCTTACAATTTTTTCTCCTGAAAAAATTCAGGGAATGACAAAGCATTTAGTCCTTATTCTCCCTTCACGCGAAACGGCCAGACTAACTGCCGCAGAAAATTACCGAGAGGAAAACGTTCCTTAATCCCGAATCCGTGGGCTTCCGGTCGGTCATGCTCAGGCATGTAGAAAGTGCCGAATAGTACGTCCAGTATCGGGAAGGTCGTGGCGAAATTCTTATTCCCCCCCCATTCATACGTCGTATGGTGCCAGCGGTGAAACACCGGGCTGACCAATACATAACGAAACGGTCCGAAATGCCAGGGCAGATTGGCATGGACAAACGATGAATAGAGAATGTTGAACGGCACCAGCAGCGCGAATGCCTGCGGCGAGAAACCCAGCCATACCGTCACCAGCCCGACCAACGTGATCGTACAGATGAAATTCACCGGATGAAACCGTACCGAGGATAACCAGTCCACCACTGGCGAGGAATGATGCACCGCATGCCAGCGCCAGTAACGCATGGTGTGAAAGCCGCGGTGAATCCAGTATTGAAAACAGTCGCCGATAAACAGAATCAGCACGCATTGCAACCATAGTGGTAACCCGTTCGCCGGAGATACCCCCTGATCCAGAAAGGACTGAATCAGCGCCTGATCTCCATCAAACCACAGCACCAGTGTTAGCGAGAGGAGGAAGGCACTCAGCGGCGAATAGAAAAACGGCATCAGGAACCAGTAGCCCAGATCGACCATCATATCCTCACGCCATATCAATTGCTTTCGGTCTGCTTTGACCAAAAAGGATAAAGCGGAAAACAATCCGAAACAGACAGCGAACCACAGCAACTGGTGTGACAGAATCTGCCATAGATAGTCGAATAAATCCATCATTCGGACACTATAAGCTATTTTACACCATTTTCATAGCCTCTGCGATTTTTTGAATCGCAATGACGATTGCCAGTCCCACTATCATCAGGCCGACGGCCAGCCACTGATCCGGCCCCCAGCTTTCCGGAACATAGGGAGTCGAACTGATCAGTGTTTCCTTCCCGCGAATGGTCGCATAGTCCCGCGACTGAAACGGCCAGATAACATAAAGCGAGCCGATGAGAATACCGGTGATTGTCAGCATGGCAGCACGGTAGAATCGTTCAAGCAGCCAGCTAATGATACGCGAAAACACTGCCAACCCAGCCACACAGCCTGCAATAAACGGCAGCAACACCACCAGATCGCCCTGACCGATCGCGCTTAGGATCGTGACGTATTTTCCCAGAATCAGCAATATGAAAGAACCGGAAATTCCCGGCAGCAGCATCGCCGAAATCGCGATAAAGCCGGACAAGAACAGAAACCATCCGGCATCTGGCGTATGCACCGGCACCAGCGTCACCACGAACCAGCCGGCAATCGCACCGGCAACAATCCACAGCAGATCATGCAGCCTTTTGTCGGAAATCTGATGCAGTAACACCCAGATCGACCCGCCGATCAGACCGAAAAACAGACCGTAAATCGCTTCCGGATACAGCCGTAGATATATCGGCAGGGGAATAACCCTGGTAAATACAATAACCGCCGCCAGTATTCCCATCATCAACGGCAGAATAAATAACAGGTCACACGCACGGATGACATCTTTAAACTGCCCTTTGAACAACACTATGAAAGTATCCTTATTGACCGAACGGATGACGCGCAGCAGGCGCTCGTAAATCCCCAGAATAAAGGCCATGGTACCACCAGATACACCGGGGATGATATCGGCAATGCCCATGATCATGCCCTTGAGAAAAAAGCGTGGAAGTAAGATAAAACTGCGTGTCACCATGGCTTCGTGCTTACAGGTGAAGCGCGAGGAAAGCAAGTTATCGGCGGATACGTTGTCCACAAGCTGCCGGCACATTGTAACAGACCGTAACATTTCGTTATTTGCAACGCAGCATGGGATTCCGTACATAGGGTAGAGTAATAAGAATAACAGTGTGAAGTGACGATGATTTTTTCTCCCTACCAGCATACGATCCGCAGCCAGGTGTCCTGCACCGGCGTTGGCCTGCATTCCGGCGAAATGGTGACCCTGACCATCTGCCCGACTGAGGTGAATACCGGTATTGTGTTCCGGCGGATGGACGTGGCTGCTCCCGCACAGGATATACCGGCCACTTATGACGCGGTGTGCGAAACCAATCTGGGCACGACCATTCA
>JANQJY010000045.1 GCA_028281385.1 Rickettsiales bacterium
GCCGCTGGCCGACAGGCTCGGCGCGGCGATCGGTGCGTCGCGCGCCGCCGTCGATGCGGGCTATGTGCCCAATGATTATCAGGTCGGCCAGACCGGCAAAGTGGTGGCGCCTGAACTCTATATTGCCGTCGGCATTTCCGGGGCGATTCAGCATCTCGCCGGTATGAAGGATTCCAAGGTGATCGTCGCCATCAACAAAGATGAAAACGCGCCGATTTTCGACATCGCCGATTACGGTCTGGTCGCAGATTTATTCGACGCCGTGCCGGAACTGGTGGAGAAGTTGTAGTTAAAAACATACACCAGTTGAAGAAGTATTGTCACATACTCTATTTGTAACATTAGTGTTAAATGCTACCTTGTTAGTGTTTTCAGCGCTTTCCAAGTTTTCTTGATTAACCTCAATAGTTAACGTTGAACGTCTATTCTTTTGGACGGTTCCATCGCCAGGTTTGAAGTGGTCGGTTATTTTGGCCGGAATGCCTGCAAACTGCCAAAAGGCACTTTGCATAGCGTTTGCGGTATCAGCATTGATTCTGGGAAGAGTTACCTTCTGCCTGTCTTCTGCGATTTGGAAGCTATAACCTGTTCCCACAAGGTTATTCAGCGCTTTGGCAAGGCTAGATGCTATGTCTTCTTGATTTTCATGAGTCGTCATGTTTCTCTCCATTTGCTATTTATCTCTGCACTCTTTATATCATGGAAAAACAGCATTTTTTATGAAGATTCGATGAAATGACAGACCAACTCACCATCGCCCTGGCGCAGACCAACCTGACGGTCGGGGATATTGCCGGCAATGTGGCAAAGATCATTGATTTTGCTGAGAAATCATCCGATCGGGGCGCGGATCTGCTGCTGTTTCCCGAAATGGCGGTCACCGGCTATCCGCCCGAGGATCTGGTCTATAAATCGGCCTTTCAGAACGCAGCAATGGCGGCGGTGGAGGAGATTGCGGCAAACACCGCGAATCTGGGATGCGCCCTGCTTATCGGCGGGTTGTGGATGGAAGACGACAAACGCTATAACGCTGCCTTTCTGATCGAGCGCGGGAAGGTCATACACCGGCAGTATAAACGCACATTGCCCAATTATGGTGTGTTTGACGAAAAACGTCTGTTCGATACTGGGGAGTTGCCGCAGCCGGTCATGTGGCGTGATGTGCCGCTGGGGATCATGATCTGCGAAGATGTGTGGGACAGCGCGATCCCCGCGCATCTGTCGGCACTGGGCGCGCAGCTGCTGATTGTACAAAATGCCTCGCCCTATGAGATGGGTAAAGCAGGTGGGCGCCGGCAGGTCTGTGCGGAAGCGGCGGGACGAGCGCATCTGCCGTTGCTGTATGTCAACCTCGTCGGCGGGCAGGATGAGCTGGTGTTTGACGGTCGGTCCTTTGCCCTGAATGCTGCGGGTGAGGATGTAACGCGACTTGCCGCGTTTGAGGAAGAGCTGGCGATAACCAAATGGGAAAAACGCCCTGTCATTCCTGCGAAGGCAGGAATCTTGTCATCCTCAGAGAAGGATGCGGAAGAAGATCCCCGCTTGCGCGGGGATGACATCTATCGGCAATGGTACTGCACGGATGCACCGATGGCCGAACTCAAGGGCGACAGGGAGACGGTCTATGCGGCGATGGTGCTGGGTCTGCGTGACTATGTCGAAAAGAATGGTTTTCCCGGTGTGGTGATCGGCTTGTCGGGCGGGATTGATTCGGGTCTGAGTGCCGCCGTCGCGGTCGATGCGCTGGGGGCGGAGAAGGTGCATGGCGTGCTGATGCCATCGCCCTACAGTTCGGCGCATAGCATCGAGGATGCAAGGGAATTGGCGGAGAATCTCGGGATGACCTATGACACGGTGGCGATCGAAGCCGGCATGCAGGTGTTTGACGCGATGCTGGGCGAGGTCTTTGCCGACAGAAAACCGGATGAAACCGAAGAGAATATCCAGGCGCGGCTACGTGGCATGATCCTGATGGCCTATAGCAACAAGTTCGGCCATATGGTGCTGACCACGGGTAATAAATCGGAAATGTCGGTCGGTTATGCGACGCTGTATGGCGATATGTGCGGCGGCTATTCGGTGCTCAAGGATGTCTATAAGACCACGGTGTATAAGCTGGCGCGCTGGCGGAATAGTGTGAAGAGACAAGAGGCGAGAGGCGAGGGACGAGATGGCATAGCCTTTACACTCGTCCCTCATCCCACGCCCCTCATCCCTCTTCACATGATTACCAAACCGCCGAGTGCCGAGCTGCGGCCCGATCAGTTCGATGAGGATTCGCTGCCGCCCTATGAGACGCTTGATGTCATTCTCCAGGGGTTGCTCGAACAACGCCAATCGATGAGCGACCTCGTCGCCGAAGGCCATGACCGCGAAACGGTTGCACGTATCGCCAAAATGCTTTACACCGCCGAATATAAGCGGCGTCAGTCTCCGCCGGGCGTGAAGGTTTCCGGCATGTCCTTCGGACGCGACCGGCGCTATCCCATCACCAATAAATGGATCTGGCAGTCGAAATTATGAGTGAAGTTTATGTCCGTTTCGCCCCGTCGCCGACCGGCTATCTGCATGTCGGGAATGTACGTACGGCACTGATCAACTGGCTGTTCGCGCGCAAAATGGGCGGACGGTTTCTGCTGCGTATCGACGATACCGATCAGGAACGTTCCCAAGCCGACTATGAGACGGCGATTGAGGAGGATTTGCAGTGGCTGGGGCTGGCGTGGGATGTGCGCGAAAAACAGTCCGATTATTTTGATGCGTATGAGACGGCGAAAAAGACACTGATTGCTGATGAGCGGCTCTATCCCTGTTATGAGACACCGGAAGAATTGGAAGTCAAACGCAAGATGCTGACGAGTCGCGGTCTGCCGCCGATTTATGACCGCGCCGCGCTCAAGCTGACGGACGCACAGAAGCAAACTTATGAAGCCGAAGGGCGCAGGCCGCACTGGCGGTTCAAACTCAACCATGCGCCGATTGAGTGGGACGATCTGGTGCGTGGCAAGGTCCATTTTGACGGTGCAAAACTCGCCGATCCGGTATTGATCCGCGCGGATGGCGTACCGCTGTTTACGCTGTCAACCTCGGTCGATGACGGGGCGATGGGTATCACCCATATCCTGCGCGGTGAGGATCATGTGTCGAACACGGCGATTCAGGTACAGGTGATGGAAGCACTCGGTTACGCACCGCCGGTCTTCGGTCATACCGCCCTGTTGCAGATGAAAGGCGGCAAGCTGAGCAAACGCGAAGGCGGCGGCGATATCCGTTCCCTGCGCGAAGAAGGGGTTTTCCCGATGGTCATCAATTCATATCTTGCGAAAATCGGCACCTCGGATGCGATTGAACTGTTTGAGGAGATGGAGGCGTTGATCGACAGTTTCGACATCGCTAAATTCGGTCGTGCCATGGCCAGTTATGATCCGGAGGAGATTGCGCGGCTGAATGAAAAACTGATTCATACCCTGTCATTTGCCGAGGTGAAGGTACAGCTTTCGGCATTGGGGCTGGGTGATATCACCGAAGCATTCTGGGAGCAGATCAAGGCAAATATTTCCGCCCTGCCACAGGTAAAAGACTGGTGGGAGCTGGTGCATCAACCGATCACGCCGGTAATCGAAGATGCGACCTTTACCAATCAGGCTGCCGAATTGCTGCCGGAGGGTGAGTGGAGCGAAGAAAGCTGGACCACCCTGATCGAGCGTCTGAAGAGTGATACCGGCCGCAAGGGAAAACAGTTATTCATGCCGCTGCGTCTGGCGCTTACGGGACGTAGCGACGGGCCGGAACTGCCGAAGGTGTTTGCCCTTTTAGGACGTGACAAAGCACGTGCGCGGTTGCTGGGGGAGGCGGCGTAGACTTATGACACAGCTTCAACTCTACAACTCCCTCACCCGCAAAAAGGAGCCGTTCACTCCGCATGATGCAGAGCATGTGACGATGTATGTCTGCGGGCCGACGGTCTATGCACGTCCGCATATCGGCAATGCGCGCAGTGTCGTGGTCTATGACGTGTTGTACCGCCTGCTCAACCACCTCTATCCGAAGGTGACCTATGTGCGCAATATCACTGACGTTGATGACAAGATCAACACTGCGGCGATCGAGCGCGGCATGTCGATCCAGGATTTGACTGAGGAAGTGACGGGTTGGTTCCATGAGGATATGGCAGCGCTGGGCTGTCTTCCTCCGACGATTGAGCCGAAAGCCACCGAGCATATCGCCCAGATTATTTCGATGGTCGAACGGCTGATCGCTCATGGCAATGCTTATGTGGCCGAGGGGCATGTGTTGTTCGATGTGACCTCTACCCCCTCACCCCAACCCTCTCCCCCAGTGGGGGAGAGGGAGGCGAGCGCAAAAGCGCGAGCGAGTGAGGGGGAATTTAAGTGGCACTATGGCATGCTTTCCGGCCGCACCGTCGAGGAACAACAGGCCGGTGCGCGTGTGGCGGTGGAGAGCTATAAGAAACATCCCGGCGATTTCGTGCTGTGGAAACCGGCCGATGATGAGGATGACGACAGCAGCAAGTTCGATTCGCCCTGGGGTGAGGGACGACCGGGCTGGCATATTGAATGTTCGGCGATGAGTACTGAATATCTGGGGCAGAATTTTGATATCCATGGCGGCGGTGCCGATCTTAAATTTCCGCATCATGAAAATGAAATCGCCCAGAGTTGCTGTGCCAATCCGGGCAGTCATTTTGCCAGATACTGGGTGCATAACGGCTTCCTGACGGTGAATGGCGAGAAGATGGCCAAATCGGCCGGCAATTTTATTACCGTGCGTGATCTGCTGGATCGGGGCATTAAAGGCGAAGTGATCCGCCTGGCATTACTCATGAGCAAATATAACGAACCGCTCGACTGGAGTGATGAGAAGGTGAAAGAGGCGGAGAAGCTGCTGGATAAATGGTATCGTCTTTTTGCTGCTTCGTCATCCTCGCACTTGACGCGAGGATCTCTTGAAGAGATTCTCGGATCAAGTCCGAGAATGACATTATTTGTTAACGCGTTGAGTGATGATATGAATACATCGCAGGCATTAACAATGATACAGCAGCTGGATGAACAGGAACGTATTGCCGCCGCACAGTTTCTCGGCCTGCTCCAGCAAGACCCTGATGAATGGTTTAAAGGCGCAGCATCGGAGGATGATAGTGAAATTCAAACACAAATCGATGCACGCACCCAAGCCAAAAAAGCCAAAGACTTTGCCACGGCCGACCGCATTCGTGATGAATTGAAAGCCGAGGGTATCATCCTCGAAGACCGGCCGGACGGCACGACCGATTGGCGGCGGGCGTAAACTCTGTTATGGCGGGTGGCATGAATGACATAATCGTCAATTTCCTGATTGCCGGTGGCATTTGCACGGTGCTGATTATGTGCAGCGTATGGGTGTTTTACGAGGTGATGCGCATGGTGTGGCGCTGGCTGCGCCGTCACGAACATCAGCCGCGCGTTGCCATACAGATCGGTATTCTGGCGGTGTTTTTCTGTCATGCTGTGGCGGTGTGGCTGTATGGAATAGCCTATTGGCTGCTGATCGAACAATGTGCCTTTGGCGAATTAAACGGAT
>JANQJY010000068.1 GCA_028281385.1 Rickettsiales bacterium
ATCGCCGATGTGCATTTCCCAAAGGGCGACCGAATTGATTATGGTACGGGTTCGCAATATTTTTACCACTGCCATCGCGAAGATTACGAGACCGAAGAGCATGGACATTTTCATATATTTATGCGCAAAAAGGCGAATCGGCCGGATGGTGGCTGGCCGGAGGATGCCGCCCTGAAAGATATTCCCGAGCCGGAGAAATATTTAAGTAGCCCGATGACACATCTGGTTTGTATCGGCATGAACCGCACTGGCGTGCCAATTCGCTTGTTTACGGTCAATCGCTGGGTCACGCGTGAGACGATGTTCGCGCCGGAACAGATGAAACAATTTGTTCAGGCCTTTGATGCAATGGGCGCCAAAGGCGATGAGGAGTTACGCATTGTCGATCATCTGGTGACACATCTGGTCGGTCTGTTTCAGCCACAGATTAATTGGCTGCTTGATCAGCGCGATGAAGTAATGGCCGCAAAGATTGCTGCGTATCCGGAAGAAGATAATCCGTATGTGTCGAAAAAAATTGAGGAACTCTCTTCGCTGGCAATTTCGCTGGAAGAACAGGTCGCGTGGCTGATGGAAGAAGAGCAGAGCGATAGCGCGGTGGCGTAAAACCCCTTTATCTTTTTATTCTGTGCGTTATAACGGCCTTTCAGATGTGATGATGCGGGTGTGGTGGAATTGGTAGACACGCTAGATTTAGGTTCTAGTGCCGCAAGGCGTGGAGGTTCAAGTCCTCTCACCCGTACCATCTGCTTTCGCTAATTTTGCTAGAGGCAAAATTTAGCTACAGCGCGGCGGGCGAAGCAAGCTGCGAAGTAGCGTGCAAAGCGGAGTACCGCGCCGTAGCCCTGCGAAGCAGGGGCGGAGGCGGGCCAAAGAGGTCTCGACAGAATCGTTAGGAACGAAGCAAATGCCTTAGCATGAAGGAAAGCAAGAGTTTTGGCTCCTATCCATAGCCTGCCTTTTCGCCTGACGGGGTGATTGTAACGGAATAATCG
The DNA here is from genome assembly GCA_028281385.1 of Rickettsiales bacterium. Lineage (GTDB taxonomy): Bacteria > Pseudomonadota > Alphaproteobacteria > Rickettsiales > UBA3002 > JANQJY01. Next base: position 996 of record JANQJY010000068.1, read on the forward strand.
CTGGTGGCGCTTCACCTGTTACGTTAATAGTTCAGTGTCTGGTATTGAAAATACCAGACTATCTCTCCTTTGCGTTTTTTGCAATGCAGTATTGCATTTTTTATATAAGAGTTTCAATGAGTTTTATGTTACCCTAATACCATTATGAAATGGGTGGTACTGCTGTTGCTGTTAAGCGCCTGTATGGCCGGAAAAGCGGACATGTATAAAGATGCCAGCGGGCGTCAGTGGCAGGATTTGACGCATCATGGCGGTTATCGATGATGTGGAATCTGGAACGTTGGAATTTAGCAGTTTGTGCTTCGCGCTCACAACATGTCTGGATTCTTGATTCTAATTTCTAGATTCCGGATTCTATTCCCCAGCCGCACAATATCCCTTGCCAAGCCGCAGAAGCTATGGTTTGAAGGCATTCATAAATCTTAAAAGGTAGCCAATGAAAGTTACAGTGAAGGAACAAAGCGGCTTGGCGCACAGCTATAATGTTGTGGTACCGGCCGAGGATGTGGAACGTCATATTGAGCATGAGTTGAAGGCCATTGGTCAGCGTACGAAGATTCCCGGCTTTCGTCCGGGCAAGGTACCGATGAATATTCTGAAACAGCGTTATGGCAAGAATGTCATGGGCGAAGTGCTGCAGAATTCGGTCAATAATGCGACGCGTGATCTGATGGAGGAAAAGCAGCTGCGTCCGGTCACTCAGCCGGATATCGCCATTCAGAATTACGAGGATGGCAGCGATCTGACATTTGACATCAGCTTTGAAGTGCTGCCCGAGGTGAGTGAGCCTGACTACAGCAAGATTACCGTAAGCAAACAGGTCTGTGAGGTAAAGGAAGAGGAGATCGATGCCGGTATCAAGCAGGTGTCGAACCAGCGCAAGCAATTTCATGTTTGTACGGAAGGTCATGCCGCCAAGGAAGGTGATGCGGTGAAGATAGACTTTCTCGGTAAGCTGGACGGTGAGGCGTTTGATGGCGGTGCAGCAAATGATTTTCAGCTTGAGCTTGGTTCAGGGCAGTTTATCCCCGGCTTTGAAGAGCAGTTGGTTGGTTGTAAGCCAGGCGATAAGAAAGATGTGAAGGTAACCTTTCCCGACGTCTATCACAATGATGATCTGGCGGGGAAAGATGTGGTGTTTGAAGTGACGGTGCATGAGGTGCTGCATGCCCAGCTGCCGGAGGTCAACGATGAGTTCGCTAAAGAATTCGGCGTAGAGTCGGTGGAGGCATTAAAGGAAGCGATCGGCCAGCAGCTTGCTGCGGAATATGAACAGGCCTCGCGCGAGAAATGCAAAAAGCAGTTATTTGACATTCTCGATGAGCAGGTCGAAATGGATGTGCCAGAAACGCTGATGAACCAGGAGTTCGACGCGATATGGACTCAGGTCAGCCAGGCGAAGTTGAAAGGCGATGATCCGTCGCTTGATAAGCCGGATGAGGAGTTGAAGGAAGAGTATCAGGCGATTGCGCGGCGCCGTGTCAAGCTGGGCATTATGTTGTCCGAGATCGGCCGGAAGAATAATCTGCAGGTCAGTCGTGAGGAATTGTCGCAGGCTGTCATGCGCCAGGCGCAGCAATTCCCTGGGCAGGAGCAGAAAGTGTTCGAGTTTTATCAGAAAAACCCCGATGAAGTGGAACAGCTCAAAGGCCCGATTATCGAAGAAAAGGCGGTGGATTTTATTCTCGGCAAGATCTCGCTGAAAGAGGAGAAGGTGGATGCCGAGACGTTGTTCGCGCAGGAGGATGTTCCGGCTGGTGCACAGAGCACGCAGAAGAAAAAGCCGGCGGCGAAAAAGAGCACGGCTAAGAAAACCGCGAAGAAGAAAACGAATGATCAGTAAGGGAGAAGACCATGACCTTGGACATTAAAAACCATAATCAGATGATGGAGGCCTATGCCAATCTGGTGCCGATCGTCATTGAAACAACCAGCCGCGGTGAGCGATCGTTCGATATTTACTCGCGCCTGCTCAAGGAACGGATCGTGTTTGTCACCGGCGGGGTTGAGGATTACATGTCGTCGCTGATTGTGGCGCAGTTGCTGTTTCTCGAATCGGAAGATCCGGAAAAGGATATTTACATGTATATCAATTCGCCGGGCGGGGTGGTGACCTCCGGGATGGCGATGTATGACACCATGCAGTATATCAGGCCCGATGTTGCGACCTTATGTATCGGGCAGGCCTGTTCGATGGGTTCATTGTTATTGACGGCCGGTGCGCAAGGAAAGCGTTTTGCCACGCCCAATGCGCGGATCATGATTCACCAGCCCTCAGGCGGCATGCAGGGTCAGGCGTCGGATATCGAGATTCATGCGCAGGAAATCATCAATCTGAAAAAGCGGTTGAATCAGGTCTATGTGAAACATACCGGTCAGAAACTGGCGGCGATTGAAAAAGCGATGGATCGCGATAACTTCATGAGCGCGGAAGAAGCGAAAAAATTCGGCTTGATTGATGAGATCGTGGCATCCCGTGCGGATGCCGAAAAGGTAAGCACGAAGAAATAGGAAGAGATAAAGAAATAGTGGGACGTTGAGAGATACTGATGTTCCAATAATGCTGGGCGATGGAAAAGTTGTTATTTATGTTGTTTTTCTCCTTTTATAACAGCGAACTAGCCTATCATTTCGCACTAGCAACATGAATTTTTAACGCTTTCCTAACGATTTAATTATATAATTTAATAGAGTGGTGGAGATCTTGGGATGGTGCCGATCTGCACTATCTATAGGAAAAACACACACAGGCTTCCGCAGTACTTGACAGTCTGCTTGGATTGAGGCCAGATGGAAAAAAGATTGGGGATGTATGACCACAAAGTCGAAAGATTCTAAGAACACGCGTTACTGCTCTTTCTGCGGTAAGAGCGAGCATGAGGTGCGCAAGCTGATTGCGGGTCCGACGGTGTTTATCTGCGACGAATGTGTCGAATTATGCGTCGATATTATCCGCACCGCCGATAAGGGCGGCACGACGACGGAAGCTGAAGCGGTCGCGACGCCGAGTGAAATTGCTGCCTTTCTGGATGATTACGTTATCGGCCAAGCTCAGGCTAAGAAGGTGCTCTCTGTCGCAGTGCATAATCATTATAAGCGCATTGCGATGATGGAAAAGGGCGGGGATGTCGAACTCGCCAAATCGAATATTCTGATCGTTGGCCCCACGGGCTGCGGTAAGACGTTGCTGGCGCAGACGCTGGCACGCATTCTTGATGTACCCTTTACCATGGCCGATGCGACGACGCTGACCGAAGCCGGCTATGTCGGTGAAGATG
>JANQJY010000069.1 GCA_028281385.1 Rickettsiales bacterium
CAGGGTGAGGAATCTCAACAATCCTCATGGTGAGGAGGCGCGATAGCGCCGTCTCGAACCATGATGTTACACATGAATGACTTCTTCAGCAAACTGCTAGAGCGCATCCGCAAAAGTGGGAACCGGTTTTGTGAAAAGATGCGCGACAAGCCAAAGGCTTGGAGCACGTTTGCGATTCGAAGAATCGTAAACGTGCTCTAGGCGGATGCATCTTTGTGCAACACGCCCCGCTCGATGTAATCGCCGCGGCGGGTCTGTAATGTCAATGATCTTTCGTCGAGTATGTTATCGAACAGATCGGTTTCGACGGCTGCACGAGCAGGCGGCGATTCAAACTTGGCGCCGGCCATGATAATGACATAGCTCGTTGACGTTTCGGGATGATGCGAAGAGGCAGAGTCTGCCGGGTTGGTAACCCAGGCGAACTCTATTGCGGCTGCGGCCGATTAGAACCCGGCAATAATATCGCCGAAAGGTTCGTGCACGGCATCGACCCCCAAGCGTGGCTTGCAAACGTCATCCAGAAAATAGCCGACTATCCCCACAAATGGATCGATGACCTCTTGCCCTGGAACTTCGAAGCCGTTCAGCGAACGCGATCGAAAATAGCGCGATAGAAAAAGGCTGCTTTTGTTGCTGTCCTGGAGGCGCCCGCGTGAGACTCGATGGCAACAAATCTCAAGAGGCTCGCAATTTTTCATAGCGATAATGCATGATGGAATATGGAATTTTAGAACAACGATGTCCCAGCATTACATTGGGAGATGCCTATGCCCCGTTTTGATCCCTTAGAATTGATGTCTCGACTTGGCGGGGACTGGAGGCCCATCAATACGTTGGATTTTGGTCGTGACGACATTTTTCGTTTAATCTACCGAGACATCGAACCGGTAATTCTCACTTTGATTCCGGTCCCGTCGCCGTGTCTCGCAATCTATGGGAATGTGGTCACCGTTTCATCAGAGCTGACCATTCGGCGCGCCCTTGAACAGATGGACTTCTGGACCGGTTTGGAGGGGCCCGGCCTTGGTCTGCGGGCGGAAACCAATGAAATCACGATGACTGAACTCATTCCGCTTTCGGACGGGCACATTAACGCGTTACCGGAAACGTTAAAGGCTTTCATATCTTCATTGCAAACTGCACGAGCAGAATTTGAATCGCTCCAGAGCGAACAGGGTGATGTGCTGAACGCCGTACAAGTTTAATAACCGAGAAACATTGTAAGTTGTGGGACGATAAGGCGTGCCGGATACAGAGATTTCATTTGACATACACGCGCCATTGCATGGCGTTAATGGCGGTATATCACTGCAAGAAAAAAAACCGCAGCGTGAAAATACAGCAGATAATGCATCCGCGCTCTCGCTTGCAAGCGCAGCGGCAAATCACGTCGATCGTATACAAAACAATATTGGTCTTGCAAAGCCGCGTTACGCTGACAATTTAGATGGTCCCGAAAACAAGGCGCCGATACCTTTCATAGATAGGCATGCCCTTAAGGTAATACACAACACGGTGCGAAACGCGTACAATCTGCATTCAGCGCTCGATGTTATGGAGAAAAACAAGAAGTCGGCGCAGAGTTCAATCGAGTTTTTTGCAAACCATAAATGGCTAGGGTTCATCTTTGGCAGAATGCGCACCAATTACATGCGGCAAGTTAATGCAATCAATAAGACGATTGACAAAACAGATAATCTATTACTGTCGGTAGAGACTACGTGCGATAAGTATGATTCGCTGGCGGAAGCAATAGATAATCTTCATGGCAAGCGCCTGGACAGTATTCCTGCGGATAAAGAAGAGCGCGCCAAGTTTTTTGAAGACCTTCGAGCGCGAGAAGAAGAAATAAAAAGACTTAGAACGGATCTTCAACAATCGATAGATGGCACAAGCAGTCTGATCAAAAGTTTTACAAAATCAGAGCTTAGGCACGCCGGCGTTAGCCGCAATCTGATTAAAGCGGACCACAAACTGATGATTAAACAGTTTGGAGCAAGTTTTAACTTGTTGAACCGGAGCATACCGAGGCCGAATATTTTCGACGCAATGGATGACGCAATCGCTCGCACCATTGAGCTTGAACATCATTTAGACGCTTTTGAGAAAGAGCATGGAGCTCCGGCGCTGCATGATTATTTGGCCGACGGCAAACTCACGGCGAGTGTTGCTTTGCAGGCTCTGCGATGTGGTGAAAGCCTTTCACCGGCGCTTAAAGATGCAATAGCCGATCCCTGGCGTATCCAGATTGGGAGATATCTCGGACATGGGTCATTTAATGCTGTTATTAGCGCAAGGCTTCAGGATGAAAAAGGCGACTGGGCGGAATACGCGCTAAAACCACTAGATAGCCGAATAGAGACGCTTACCGGGTTAAAAGAGTACGGTCTCCAGAAAAGGCAAGTCGGTGTTTTGGGCCGGCAGCAGGCAGGCGCCATAATCTCTGACGCGATGAATCTTGGGGTGGCCGGAAAACCCCGCTACGCCTTGATAAATGATCGTTTGTATATGGCAGCGCCGTTGATCAAAGGGAAATGCGTTTGGCAAGCAGCGGACGCTATCGAGCGAAAACGAGGTTTCGGATATTGGGATGTCGCTAAAGCGTTGCATGAAAACCCAAGCTTTCAGGATGCGTGCCAAAAGGTTCAGCTGTTCCAGACGTTAGCGCAAAACTATGATGGGCATGACGGTAATTTAAAAATACGGTTTTTTGAAAACAGAAATGGAGCCGAGGTAGAAGTTAAGCCTGAGCGAGTTGCAGTAATGCATTCAAATCGAATAAGAGCGCTGCGAGTGGAAATGGGCGCGTTCGATCTTGATCTTGCCTTTTCTGCCAACGCAGACATCGATATTCCTGTGACGGCTGACGCCGACCGCAACGTTATAAATATAAATGCGCCAGGAACAGTGAATTATCTCGGACCGCCTCAGTGGCATACAGTGCAACAATATCATGATCTGAAGCGCTTTCAGGAGGATTTGAAAGGGAGGCTTGGTGCGGCTTTAGAAAATCATCTTATTGGGGGCGATGAACAGCATCCTGATCGGGGGGGCTTGAATGAGCTGTCTGCTTTAAAATTGCGCGTCGATAAGATGCTTGCAGTTTTTGACAAGCAATTACAAGAGGGGAAGCAGCTTAATGATCAGGGCAATGTGGTCAATAAAAACGGGGAGGTTGTCCAAGGCGGTGATCACCGAGAGCGGCTATCCAATGAAGCCGGTTATGCAGGATATCGCCGCGAATGGAATACATGTGTAAAGACGTCTATGGCGCACATGCTGATGCCTGTCAAAGGATCAAAAATTCCGTTCAGTACTCTTATCTAGCAACTGCGTTAGGCAAATAATGACACATACTCATAACGAAAGCCTGACTACTATGCGTTTGGCGCTGGCGCGCCTTAACATTTCCATGCCGCCGGTCCCGGAGGACCTTGTCCCAGACCTGAAAGAGATAGGAGACAATGCGTTTGCGACGCGCGATCTGCCGGCGCCGCTTTATGATGCGACGACGTATATTGAAGAATATTTTTCAGGCAGCACGTCGGACTATCTTGCTGTCGGCATCGATGGTTACGGCATGCTGAACTACTATTTCCATTATTATCTGGTGCGGAGCGGCTTTGCTATTTTTCTGCAGTCGCCGGTCGTCGATGAAGCTGGCATGGAAGAGCCGATCGCGGCATTGAATGCGCAGCTTGAGAGTGTGGCGAAAGCAATAGACATGCCTGGCAAGGCGTCAACCGCTGTGGTTGATGTGATCGGCGCGAAA
>JANQJY010000083.1 GCA_028281385.1 Rickettsiales bacterium
CCAGAAAGGCTCGTCCGCCATGCCGCATAAACGCAATCCGGTGCTGTCGGAAAATCTCACCGGGCTGGCACGTATGGTGCGGGCCTATGCGCTTCCGGCGATGGAGAATGTGGCGCTGTGGCATGAGCGCGATATATCGCATTCCTCGGTCGAGCGCATGGTCGGGCCGGACGCTACCGTCACGCTCGACTTCGCTTTGAACCGCCTGATCGGGCTGATCGACAAGCTGGTGGTCTATCCCGAGCGCATGCGGGAGAATATGGACAGGTTGGGCGGGCTGGTCTTTTCGCAGCGTGTTCTGCTGGCGCTGACGCAGGCCGGTGTCAGCCGTGAAGATGCCTATCACTACGTGCAACGTAATGCGATGAAGGTATGGGAAGAAGGCAAATCATTCCGCGAAGAACTCAAAGCCGATACCGATGTCATGAAAGCGCTGGACGAAGCATCGCTCGACGCGTTGTTCGATCTGGCACATCATACCCGGCATATCGATACGATCTTTACCCGCGTATTCGGAGAAGATTAAACTGGCCTATCCGGTTGATTTTGCTATACTGGCGTTATGGCAGATCATCATGACATTATTCTCGAATATTTGCGGCGGATTGACTCACGGCTCGTCAATGTCGGGAATGAAATACAGGATATTAAGCACCGTCTGAGTGTATTAGAGCATGGCTATGCAAACCATACCGGCGGACTCGCGCATATTCAGGCAAGGCTAGATCGCGTGGATGAGCGTATCAGCCGAATCGAGCGACGACTTGAGATTTCCGATATTCCGGAATTGCCCGGTGCGCCGGAAACTGCGCCCCCAACACAGTAAAAAGCCTAAAACAACATATAGTGATTGCGCCAATAGATAATCATGGCGAGAGCGATCAGACAGACACACCAGAAAGCGGCAAAGCTGTAGACCGAGCGTTTGGCTGTGCGTTTTTCCCACCAGGTACGCGGTCCGATGCCGCGGAAGATAAACATCAGCAGACCGGAAAGATTAATGCAGACAATATTCACCGCCAGCAGCAGCAGGGCGGACAGCGCCGCCTCGAAATAACCATGGCCGAGGAAAAGTGCGGAGGCTGTCAGTGGTGGCAGTAACGCCACGGCGACCATTACCCCGACCAGTACGCTGGCGATACCCTTGGTGAGCGATAATACCGCCGCCGCGCCGGAAGCCAGTGCCAGCACGATGCTGCTGTAATCGACCATGGTCCTGGCCTGCAGTTCAAACGGAATCTCCGCCAGCTGCCAGAAGCGGCTGACCAGTACACCCAGGGCGAAGGCCGTTACCGATCCGATCACCAGTGTCTTGAGCGCCTGTTTGACCAGCGCGTAATTGCCCATGGCGGCGGCGAAAGTAAGGGCAAGGTTCGGACCCAGAAAGGGTGCAATCACCATCGCACCGACGATAACGGCGACGTTGTTTTCGACCATGCCGATGGCCGCGACCAGCGTTGAAAATACGACCAGCAGCAGATAGTTGCGATCCAGTGTTGCGCCTTTTGCCAACTCTTTTTCCATCGCTTCGCGCAGCATGGACGCTTCGGAAGATTTTTTGCTGTCTTCCTCTTTGCGGGCGACCTCTTCCTCTTTCACCTTGGGCAGATAGGCTTCGATTGGCTGCACGATCAGATGCCAGTTCTCCTGTTTGGTGAAGGCGTGCTGCAATTGGTCGATAAGGGATTGCAGTTGATTGTCATGCACCAGAAGATGATAGACGATTTTTCCGCGCCCGGCAGACACGCTCCAGCCGGCAATGGGCTCCTGCTTTTCAGCGAGGCGTTCGAGTGTCTCTCTGTGATCGGTCGTGGTGAAAACTTGTATGATATGATCGGCCAAATAATTCTCCCCGTCATTCCGTGGCTTGACCACGGAATCTTATGACGTTATGCCCTAGCGGATAACGATCCCGCGATCAAGTCGCGGGATGACATCATGTGAGGAAAGATGGCTTTTTCAATCGACCCGATCCTGCTGCGCGACACGATGGAAATCACAGATTATCCGATATGTGATATCCGTCTGATGGATAACAGGCTGTTTCCCTGGCTGGTGTTGATTCCCAGGCGGGAAGGAGCGATCGAATGGATCGATCTGGAACGTGATGACCAACATCAGCTGTCGGATGAAATCGCGATTTGCAGTCATATCTTCCAGGCGTTGGTGACGCCGGACAAGCTCAATATTGCCACACTTGGCAATCAGGTGTCGCAGCTGCATGTGCATCTGATCGGACGTTACCGTGATGATGCGATGTGGCCGAATCCGGTGTGGGGCGGGCCGCGCGAGTATTATGCAGACGAAGAAAAATCCCGATTCATTTATGAATTGAAAACGGCGCTTGAGAGTGCGGTGTAACACTATCATGTCATCCTGAGGAGCGAAGCGACGTGAGGATCTTGCACAGGCAGATTCCTCCACTGCTGCGCTGAAGCTTCCGCCATCGCTAAAGCTATGGCGAACGCGTCGCAGTGTTCGGAATGACGTTTGTTGTTTCGATCATTCTAAAAATATGGTATAGCTGAACAAAATAACAAGGGGAGTGTGATGCTATGAAAGATGACATGCCGAGGCCGGATATGACGGCGATCGAACAGCTAAAGCGCGATATTCACGAAGCGATCCAGAAAGACTTTGCTGCGCAGGAGCGGCAGTTGAACGATTATTACGGTCGCCGTATGGATGAAAAGTTCCAGCGTGTGTTTGAACAGGTCCGCCAGCAGGAAGAGGCGGAAGCGCTGTAAAGCGTGTGACGGGTTGGCCTCAGGCGCTGCGCTTGTGAGTGTTGATCTGCTGCTCCAGCTGATCGATGCGTGTTAAAAGCCGTGCTTCCATATCACTTGACGCTTCCAGAATCGCCGCTTTCATTTCTTTGCGATCCTCATTTGCATGCTGTTCTTCATCGGCATGCATGGCGTTCAGAATAACCGCGATAAAGAGGTTCAGCATGGTGAAGGTCGTGGTCAGTATATACGACACAAAAAAGAGCCAGGCATAGGGATATACCTCCATAACGGGGCGGACGATGCCCATCGACCAGCTTTCAAGCGTCATGATCTGGAACAGGGTGAACATGGTGGCGCCCAACGTGCCAAACCATTCGGGAAAGCTGTCACCGTATAATTTGGTGCCCATGACGGAGAAAATGTAAAACAACAGGAGCATGATCGTGGCAACGGAGCCGATACCGGGCAGGGCGCGGAACAGGCCGCCCACCACTTTGCGCATGCTGGGCACGATGGCAAACAGGCGCAGCGCACGCAGGATACGCAGAGAACGCAGAACGCTCAATGCCCCGCTGTCGGGCAGGAGGGCAATGCCGACAATCACGGAATCGAAAATATTCCAGCCTTTCGTGAAAAACTGCAGGCGGTAGGCGATCATTTTCAGCGTTAATTCAAGGATGAATACGCCCAGAATCATATCATCAATCAGCAGCAGGGTTGAGCCGATCCGTTCCATGACAAGCTCAGACGTCTCAAGGCCCAGAGTGACGGCATTGAACACAATCAGCCCGATAATGCCGCGCTGAAAATAGGGATGTTCAACCAGTCTCAGGATATGCTTTTGGGATATCATGTCCTCTACATAGGGTGCCGGTTCGTTTTTTCAATCCGAAAAACAACCGCTGTATAACGCTATATAGACGTTTAAATTTACGGTTCCCCGTCATCCCCGTGTAGGCGGGGATCTTTGTGCCGTATTTCTCTAAGATTCCCGTTTTCACGGGAATGACGAAAACAGGGTGAAATAAATTTAAACGTCTATGTGATTTAATATCCGGCTGCGAGAGCACCACGCCGTCGCGGATCGGCCGCGCCATAAAATACCCCGTCATAATGCATGATGGTCTGGGTGGCGCCCATGGCATCGCCTTCCTCTACTTTGTGACCCTTCTGTTCCAGCAGGCGTATCGTGTCCGGGCTGATGCCATCTTCCACGCGGATGACATCCGGCAACCACTGATGATGGATACGCGTGGCGGCGGTGGCCGACATCGGATTCATGTCATGGTCAATAATGTTCAGCAGTATCTGCAGGACGGTGGTGATAATGCGCGATCCGCCCGGGCTGCCGGTGGCGAGGAAGGGTGTTCCGTCTTTCAGTACGATGGTTGGGCTCATCGAACTGAGCGGACGTTTGCCCGCTTCGATTTTATTCGCAGCATTGCCAAGCAGGCCATACGCATTGGCTGAACCCGGTTTGGCAGAGAAGTCATCCATTTCGTTATTGAGCAGAATACCGGTACCTTCCGCGACGATACCGCTGCCATAGCTGAAATTCAGCGTATAGGTGTTGCTGACGATATTACCATCCTTGTCCATGACGCTGAAATGGGTGGTATCGCGGCTTTCGCTGGTCAGATCGGTGAGGGACAGAATCTCTTCGGACGGGGTCGCGCGCGTGCCAATCTGCGCTCTTAGCTGTTTTGCATAGGGTTCGCTTAATAAACGTTCAACCGGAATTTCGACAAAATCCGGGTCACCCAGAAGGCGACTGCGATCGGCAAAAGCGCGCTTCATCGCTTCGGCCATCAGGTGAATCGTCGCGGCGCTGTTATGACCGGATGTATCAAGGTCATCTTCTTTTAAGATATTCAGTATCTGAAGTATCGCAATGCCGCCGGAGCTGGGCGGTGGCATCGACAGAATCTCATAATCGCGGTAGCGGCCGCGAACCGGCTCACGTTCCATGATTCTGTAATGCGCCAGATCATCGGCCGTAATCAGCCCGCCATTCGCTTCCATCTCTGCTGTGATTTTTTTGGCGATGTCGCCACGATAAAATGCATCTGCTCCCTCCTGGGCAATCTGCTCCAGGCTCCAGGCCAGATCCGGCTGGCTGAAGCGTTCTCCCGCCTGATAATGGCTGCCATCCTGTTTCAGGAAAATACGTCGCGTTTCAGGGAAGATCTCAATGATATCGCGGCGCCGTTTTAGCGAATCTGCGAGATCGTCGGTAACGATGATCCCTTCTTTCGCCAGCCGGATGGCCGGTTGCATGACCTGGCGCAGCGGCAGGGTACCGTAAGCCTCAAGCGCGTGCGTCAGCCCGGCGACTGTACCCGGCACACCGACGGCTGCATGGCTGAAGGTTGCTTTGTTGCGATCAACGTCGCCATGCTTATCCAGAAACAGGGTCTCGGTCGCTCTGGCAGGTGCTGTTTCACGGTAATCAATGGCAATGGTTTGGTTTTGTTCCGCCAGATGCACCAGCATGAACCCACCACCGCCCAGATTACCGGCACGCGGCAGGGTAACGGCCAGGGCGAAGCCGGTAGCTACTGCCGCATCTACCGCATTGCCGCCCTGTTTGAGGATATCGACGCCGATCTGCGTGGCCAGCGCTTCCTGCGAGGCAACCATGCCCTGTCTGGCTGTGACCGGATGAAACCGTGCATGATCGGATAAAATGGCTTGATTTGCGCGTATATCTGCCGGAAAGGAGGCGATTAACAGTGCGCTGAGGAGGAATATGCGCAGAAAACGGGTGGTGGTCACATAACGGTTATACATAGCTGTTATCGTAGAATGTGATGGTGGAAATTTTACATGGAAGGCAAGCATAGCGCGGTGGATGACTGTTGGCAAACGCTGAATGATGCCGGTAAAACGAAAGCACCGGATAAACCGGTATCGGTATCTTCAGATAAAAATCTCTATCGTCAGCTTTTGTATCAGCTGGTATCCGGCTGTGTTCACCGCTTGACAGTTGCCAGGCCGAGCGATAGTTTCACGCTCCATCCTTTTCAGGTGTGGCGGAGTAGCTCAGCTGGTTAGAGCAGCGGAATCATAATCCGCGTGTCGGGGGTTCGAGTCCCTCCTCCGCTACCACTATCAATAAGACTTTCAGCGATTTTATCAAAATCCAAAACCAGCCTATGGGACACTCATGGGGCAGCTGAAATTCAATCTCCATGATATTTGGTCATTATAGTCAGGGGAGCATTGGGATTCGGACTGCCGGTGTCCCGTAGATGCCCCCTGCTATATGAATGAATCGTTATAGCCTGAATTTACTGCTGATTATTCTCATCGCACGCGGATTATTGTGATTTATTATTGCTTATTGTGTGGAATCATTTTATATGCATCAATATGGCAAGTATCGAAGAGCGTAGAAATAGTGAAGGTAAGGTCACCTATCGGGCAAAGATCCGCATCAAGGGCAGCCCAACAGAGACCGCCACCTTTATCCGTAAGACTGATGCCAAAAAGTGGGTACAGCAGATCGAAGCGGCGATACGTGAAGGCCGACACTTCAAAACCAGCGAATCCAAGCGCCGCACCTTCGGCGAGATGATTGATCGATATATAAATAACGTCCTTCCCCTCAAGCCCAAGAGTGTACGTGACTAGAAGCGGCAACTGACATGGTGGAAAGGCGAGTTGGGAGATTACGCGCTGGCGGATGTAACGGCTCCCAAGATAGCTGATGCGCGAGACAAGCTATTGGCAACCCAAACCGCCGAAGATCAAAGCGCCGGATCTACAACTGATCGAGGAGGAAACGGTGGTGATGGAAAAAGACGAGGAGCCGAAAGTGCAACCTCAGGCAGCCACGTCAACTTTTCTGACAGCGAACAAGGACGAAGAATCTCAAGAGACGGGGTAGGTCGCAAACACCTCTCAATGATCGAATAGCAACGTTCTCAAACTTTTTTTGCATTTTGCCCCTTCCGCATGTGCAGGTACGCACATATCATTCCTATCGAACAATAATACAGATGATAGGAGTAACAATGGCGAGGCTATTTTTAGGTGAACATGACGTTGTGATTCGTGGGCGGTGTTATATGCTTCGCCCAACGTTTTCAGCGCTGCATATCATTGAGCAACAAAGCGGGATAGTAATTCCTAAGTTGATCGAACAGTTAGATCAACGAGAAGATATTGCACTGATCCGGTTGGTGATAAACGAAGGATTACGCGCCGCTTATGACGATGTTCCCAAGCTGCCACAACTGCGCCGCAAGCACTGGCTGGCACTTCATGAAGATGCGGTGCAGTTTTTGATTCATGGGCTGGGCTATGTGGTGGATGCTGACGAACAGGCGCACGCTACCGTACTGCTTGATGCATTACCTGACGGTACTGATGACCCGAAACAGCGCAGCCGGTTGTTTGACAATGCAGGTACAACAACCTCCGGCTTTCGGTTCGATCCCATCGATTGGCGGCAATGCTATAAAACGGCGACAGGCTTGTTCGGCAAGAGCGATACTGAGTTTTGGCAGATGACGATGTGTGGTCTCATGCTGCAATCCGAGTCGTATATTGTCTCGCAGGGCGTAGAAGTAGCCGAAGTCGGATTACCAGCCAGTCTTGCGGAACTGCATGCCATGATGGAGCAATTCCCTGACGTGCCTGCGACTATGCAATAGGCCGCTGGTGACTCATTTTCTTACTCACTCTTTCATTTAACTCAAAAAAGGATTCATATTATGACCGCTCAAAAAGGTTCTCTCGTATTGCTTAAAGTTGGTGATGGTGCCACACCAACCGAAAGTTTCACTACTGTCGGCGGATTACGCACCACCAGCTTCACCCACAACAACCAGACCGTCGATGCCACTAATAAAGATTCTGGTGCATGGCGCGAATTACTCGATGGCGCAGGCACACGCTCGGTCAGCATTTCTGGCTCCGGCGTATTCACCGACTCTGCCGCCGAAGAAACCGTGCGTGGTTATGCGATGAACAATGCGATCAATAATTACGAACTCACCTTCGGCAATGGCGATAAATTATCAGGTGCGTTTCAAATTACGTCGTATCAGCGTGCCGGCAGCCACAACGATGCCGAAAGCTATTCTGTCACCCTCGCCAGTGCGGGGCAGGTAAGCTTTGTGACGGCGTAATGTTTACGATTGGTGAATGATATATCGTGTGCTAATGATGGTCATTATGCAAGGAGATGAGGCATGAGAATGGTAAAAAGGGTTATACTGCTTTGTACTTTTTTTGCGTTCATCTTCTCTTTGTTCACAGGTTTTGTAGCGATAAAGCACAACACGCAACAGGCTTATTGTGTCTATGAAGAAAGCGGTGCTTTTTCTTCTTATGGTATGCCATGCACCCCCCGATGGGAAGAGTGGCTGACATTAATGGCGTTAAATTTTGTTGCGGCTTTCCTGTGCTGCCTGATGGCAGCAGTGATCATCTTAAGCGTCCGATGTATCATTAAAAAATATATTTCTACTTAAGGTAAAGACATGAATGACATACCTATTATTTCCGACGAAGCATCTCGTCGTGAAGCAATTATCAATAACGACCCAGCAATTTTTAACATTGAGAATAATCCCGCCGCTGATTCTGATTATGGCTCGTGGCGTTCCATTCCTCTGCTGGGGATTCGTGCTATTAATGAATATGACGCATATATTGAACGTGAGTCATCTGCAAAGGGCGTGGATGCCGATTTGGTGCGTGCCATTATGTATGTTGAGAATGCACAAGGTTGGCACGATAAAGTAGCAGAATTGTTTGATGTAGAAACCAGCATTAAGCCCATGAATATTCGCTATGAAGATTGGGCTGCCCTTGGTTATAGGCGCATTGATCTAATGCAACCAAAATTAAATGTTCGTGCAGGTGTAGAATTAATCAAGCGCATTCAGGATAGAACCGAGACTCCAACACCCGAAAAGATTGCATCTATGTATGTTTTTCTTGGTCGTGAAAAAACGAATGATTATGGCGCAAGAGTTGCAAGGGTATATCAAGACAAGCCATGGCTGTCTGACCGTGAAAGAGCTGTAAATCAATTGAAAAATTCATATGAGCAGCTTAAACAAAAATATGAAGAAATTAAGGATCAATATCCAAACTTTGATGCACCTGCACAAAATAATATGGCTAGTGGGTCATTAAGCAACTCTTCCGGAGGGCTTCTTTCCACTGTTTCCAATTTCTTCGGTGGATTGTTTGGTGGCGGTTCGTCTGGCACTGCGTCGCAGTTCATGCCGCGCAGCAGTAGCGGAGGCTTCACACGTGCCAGTCCGGTTGATCCAACCAGTGTCGAACAGGTCGTTGGTCAAGCACTGGAGAAACATGCTGACAGGATCGTCGAGAAGATCATTGCGCAGAATCCGAATATGTTTCAGGCGAGTGTCGGGCGTGTCCTGTCGCAGTCGGTGGAACGGTTTGGTGAGGCGTTGCGCAAAGGCCGGATCAATGATTTGGAGGATGCATTTTCCAACGTGTTTCGCGGTAAGAATGGCGAAATTGGGCTGGCTGCTGATATTGGCAATCAGGTCATCGGTGGATTGCTGCAAGCTGGCGTTGGCGAATTGCTCAACAAAACCCGCACATCTACCTTTACTCGCGAATCTGACCGCTCTATCAACGCCAATAATGATTTTCGTCAGAGCCGCGGTCAGCAGGCTACCGAGCTGATCCGTCTGCTTGAGAAGGGCAGGCGGAATACGTGAAATCATCACATGCTTATATATTGATACTAATACCCCTATAATCAGGCC
>JANQJY010000089.1 GCA_028281385.1 Rickettsiales bacterium
GCATGCTTCAACCGCCGAAGCGGTGGAACTGATTAGGCAGGCCAAGGAGAAGGGCCTGAAGGTCACTGCCGAAGCCGCACCGCATCACTTCACCCTGACGGATGAAGCCGTGATCGATCATCGTGCACTGGCGAAAATGAACCCGCCGCTACGCGCCGAGAAAGACCGGCTGGCGATTATTGAAGGCCTGAAAGACGGCACGATCGACGCCATCGCCACCGACCATGCCCCGCATGAACCCGAAAGCAAGGACGTGCCGGTGGAAGCCGCCGCCTTCGGCATTGTTGGGCTGGAGACCATGCTGCCGGTGTCGCTAACGATGCTATATCACTCCGGTGAGATGGCGTTGATGGATGTCATCGCACGGATGACCACCGGCCCGGCCGACATCATGCATCTGCCCTCCGGAAAACTGGCAAAAGGCACCCCGGCTGATCTGACGCTGATTGATCTGGATCATGAATGGACGATTGATTCCTCCGCTTTTTACAGCACCTCCAAAAACACGCCGCTGGACGGCATGAAGGTCAAAGGCCGTGCTGTAAGAACCATTGTGGGCGGAGAGACGGTGTATGAGTATAAGTAGCGCCCTCCGATTTCGTCATCCTCGGACAAAATGTCTCCTGACAAAATTCGCGGAATGACAAATGAAGGATAAATTAATGCTGGATTCTAGCTTTATTCACGTTAGATTCATCGTAAATACCACTGAAAATTCAGTATTTATTAATAGTTGGGTGGTACGGTTGGAGTTATGCTTATGATTGAGACCATAGGAAATGAAACCATAGACACACCGGTGAAGGAAGAAACCATGGCCCATCGCCCGACAAACCCCATCATCTGTGCCGTAGATACGATCGATGTACAGCGCGCGGAATCCATCAGCGAGCAGGTACGCGACCATGTCGGCGGCATCAAGCTGGGACTGGAATATTTCACTGCCCATGGTGCCGATGGTGTGCGCCGTATTACCGATATGAATGTGCCGGTTTTTCTGGACCTGAAATTTCACGACATCCCCAATACGGTCGCCCGCGCCATCCGCGCTACGGCGGGCATCAACACCTTTATGATGACGGTCCATACCAGCGGCGGGCGCGACATGTTGCTGCGCGCCATTGAAGCATCGAACGAAGTCGCCGAACTGACCAGCAAGGAACGTCCGCTGATTATCGGCGTGACGATCCTCACCAGTCTCGATCAGGACGATATTTCCATGATCGGCTATCATGACCGGCTGGATGAACAGGTTAAACGGCTTGCAGATCTTGCGCAGAATACCGGTCTGGACGGCGTGGTCTGCTCGCCTTACGAAATCAGCATGCTACGGAAACAGTGCGGCGACGAGTTCAAGCTGGTCGTGCCGGGCATTCGCCCAGAAGGCTCGGAAACGGGCGACCAGAAACGTATTATGACACCTAAGGACGCACTTGCAAAAGGCGCCGATTATCTGGTGATCGGCCGTCCCATCACCACCGCAGACGATATCGGCCAGGCCGCCGGCTCCATAGCAGAAAGCTTGTAATTCCAAATGATTTTACTATATATCTTCATTCTATGAGTGAAGAATATGGACATCCCTGCCGCCTGTATGTGATCTCACCGCCGCAGATCGAGTTGGCACATTTTGAAACACAGTTGAAAGCAGCCCTGAAAGGGGGCGATATCGGCGCGTTTCAACTGCGGCTGAAAGACACGCCCAAAGAAGAGATCCGCACTGCCGCCAAAGCGCTGTTGCCGCTCTGTCATGCGCATGAAGTCGCCTTTATCGTCAATGATGATCCACAGCTAGCCTTTGACGTGGGGGCCGACGGCGTGCATCTTGGCCAAGAGGATATGTCGGTAAAAGACGCGCGTAACATCGTGGGACCGGACGGAGTAATCGGCGTGAGCTGTCATGACTCGTCACATCTAGCGATGGAAGCAGGCGAAACCGGTGCCGATTATGTCGCCTTCGGCGCCTTTTACGACACCACCTCCAAATCGCCCGAAAAACTCGCAAAATACGGCACACCGTCACCGGAGATTCTCGAATGGTGGATGACTTATACCGTGATTCCCTGTGTGGCAATCGGCGGCATCACCCCGCAAAATTGCGGCCCGCTGGTCGAGGCTGGAGCCGATTTCATCGCCGCCATTAACGGCATCTGGAACCATAAGGACGGCCCAAAACAGGCGGTGAAGGACTATAACCATGCCATCCGCAAACATTTGAAACATCGCAGCAGCGCGGATAAGGCGGCGTAACTCGGAGTTCGGAGTTCAGTAGTCAGTGAATATCGTCATTGCGAGACGTGCATTAAGCACGGTGAAGCAATCCAGGCGGATATGCCGCTTGGATCGCCGCGTCACCCGCCTTTGCCCTTCGGGCTATGGCGAGATTCCTCGCGATGACACATTACTGACCACTGAACTCCGAACTCTGAACTCTGAACTCTTTCAAAACATACTCACGCCCTGTTCGGTGAGGATGCCGTCGAGTGGTTGATCATGCGTGTCATGAGGCAGGTCATCCAACTCCTGTGAACTATGCGCGATCCCTATGAATAAGGGTGGTTTTTCCTGAGATTCGCGCAACATCTGCAGGGTGCGATCGTAATAACCGCCGCCATAGCCCAGACGGTAGCCCGCCTTGTCAATCGCCAACAGCGGCACCAACACTACTTCCGGCACGACACTGTCCGTTTCTTCTTGCGGCTCCTTCACGCCATGCGCGCCCTGTTTCAGCGGCTGGCCGGGCTGCCACAGGTGAAATTGCAGCGGAGCCGATGTTTCCACCACAACCGGCAGCGCCATTTGTTTGCCAAACTTCACCATCCGGTTAAAAATCGGCAGTACGTCCAGTTCCGAGCCGATGGCGTAATAACCTGCGAATGATACGGCATAGGTGAGATAGGGATGATCGGCAAAATGATGCGCCATCGCCGCCGAGGCTTCGAGCTTCTGCACTGGCGGCAACTGCGCGCGTCGCGCCAGCATCTGTTTACGCAAGCGGTCTTTTTCCTGAGCGATGGACATGGAGGAAACCATATCATTCTTGTCATTCCCGTGAAAGCGGGAATCTCGATTAACACGGCAAGTGGGAGGCTAAGAGACTAAATAAAAAAAACTCATGATTTTCGAAGAACCGCTTCAAGAAAATCATGCCGACTGATCCGATGAAAAGTACACTGAGCAACGCGAAGGACTTTTCATCGATACATCATCCGCGCCGGCCGTGGGTGCGCTGAATCCTCCCGTGACCCGTAAGATCAGGGGGGCGCCGTATATGCCGGACCACGATCTGGCACAGGGACAGCTCCCAAAAGGAAATTATCGGTCCCGGAGTGATTGTCACCTCACGTACCGCGCAGACTGGCTACAGTATAAGATGTAGGAGCCGAACATTCAAGATTCTTCTCCCGCTATAATCAGAGTTCAGAGTTCGGAGTTCAGTGGTCAGTGAATATCGTCATTGCGAGACGTGCGTTAAGCACGGCGAAGCAATCCATGCGGATATGCCGCTTGGATCGCCGCGTCAATGTCTAACGACATTTCCTCGCGATGACACATTACTGACCACTGAACTCCGAACTCTGAACTCTGATTCACGCCGCTTTGGCAAGTTTAAGCGACAGTTTTTCCACCCGTTCGGTAATGGTATCGACCGTGCTGGCCACCGCCTCCTCCATCTCCTGCAGACGCTGCGACTCCATCACCAGATCGCCTTCGCCTGATTCCAGACGCTCCATCTCACGGCGAAGTTCGGCGATTTCCTGTTTGGCGTCATGCAGTTCATCGAGCATCATGATAGCGGTGATCACCAGCATCAGCCCTTCCTGCCCGCGCCCCATACGCTGGCCGAGCTTGCGTACGCGGTCATTGAGGTCCTGGGCCAGTTTGCCCAGATGCGCTTCCTGCCCGTCATCGCAGGCCAGTTGATATTCGCGTCCGTAGATATTGACATTCAACGTGCTCATCACTTTCTCCTTATGCCTTGCTTTTCCTCCGTCATTCCGAACGACTCGCACGAGTCGGAGGAATCCAGATCCCTCGTCGTTCGCTACGCTCACTCACTCGGGATGACGACAAACCATACTGCTCTCCTAACTTGTTTTTTTTGTGTTCAGTCAATGCGTAATCAGATCCAGCTGATCGATCTGATCATCCAGCCGCGCCGCCACCGCATCGGCGACTTTCTGCAGATTGTCATGATTTTTTTTCGTGCTTTCCAACTCCAGCTTCACTGCCTTATTTTCTGCCGCCAGCGTTTTATTCGACTGTTTCAGCGAGGCAATCTCTGTCTCCAACGCTTCGCAGCGCGCCTGCAGTTCCGTCTCCCCGGCACCGTCCCTGTTGACCGCCTCCTCAATCATGTCTTCCAGACGGGAAAACGCCTGCGCCATGCGTCTGGAGGATTCACGAATGCGGGATGAACGCGAAGAGAGGGATTCGGCTTGCTTGCTCATGATCTATCCTTTTTATTGTTTTCCGACAGGAAAATAGACGCGGAATTTCGTTTATCGCTGCAAGACAGTAGCATCATCTTCTCCTTGGGGAAAAGAGAAAAATTCACATCTGTGAGATTTCGATTTGCAACTGTGGACAAATCGCTATGGTGAAATCATGTCACAGGCAATGGAACAACCGGCAGCAACATCCGTCTCTCATCACGAGATGGCGAATGCGATCAGTGCGCTGACGATGGATGCGGTGCAGAAAGCCAATTCCGGCCATCCCGGCATGCCGATGGGCATGGCCGATGTCGCGACCGTACTGTTCGGCGATATCATCAATATCAACCCTCAGGCGCCCGAATGGCCGAACCGTGACCGCTTCATACTCTCGGCCGGACATGGCTCGATGCTGCTATATGCGCTGCATTATCTGCTCGGCTATGAGGATATGACGATCGATGAGTTGAAAAACTTCCGTCAGCTCGGTGCGCGTACCGCCGGTCATCCCGAATATGGCCATGCTGCGGGAATTGAGACCACCACCGGTCCGCTCGGCCAGGGCATCGCCAATGCCGTGGGCATGGCACTGGCGGAACGGGTGATGAATGGGCAGTTCGGCGATGAAATCGTCGATCATTATACCTATGTCATCGCCGGTGATGGCTGTCTGATGGAAGGTATCAGCCACGAAGCCTGCTCACTCGCCGGACATCTTAAACTAAACAAGCTGATCGTGCTGTTCGACGACAATCAGATTTCCATTGACGGGCCGACCGACCTTGCCGTCTCGGACGATCATATCAAGCGTTTTGACGCCTATGGCTGGGAGACGATGCACATCAACGGTCATGACCCGATTGCGATCATGGACGCAATCTATAAGGCCAAAGCATCACATAAACCATCGCTGATTGCCTGCAAGACAACGATTGCCAAAGGCGCACCGACCAAGGCCGGTACGGCTGCCAGCCACGGCGCACCGCTCGGTGACGAGGAAATCGAAGGCACGCGCGAACAGCTCGGCTGGTCGCATCCGCCTTTTGAGATTCCCGAAGCGGTCCTGACCGGCTGGCGCGAGGCCGGTGCACGCGGCACCGCTGCTTATGACGCATGGAACAAAACCTATCAGCAGCAGGATGCATCGCTGCGCGCGCGGTTTGAACATCGGCTGGCCGGTGATCTTGCCAGGAACTGGCACACTGCCCTGCAGGCGTTGAAACAACAACTGGCCGAGACTCAACCGAAAGAAGCAACACGCAAATCTTCGCAGGCGGTGCTCGATGCCATCACGCCGCATCTGCCGGAACTGCTCGGCGGTTCGGCTGATCTGACTGGTTCGAACAACACCAAAGCAAAAGGGATGGAGCCAATCACCGCGCCGAACTATGACGGCGCCTATCTGTATTACGGCGTACGTGAACATGCGATGGCAGCAATGATGAACGGCCTGTCGCTTTATGGCGGGTTCATTCCCTATGCCGGCACGTTTCTGGTGTTCACCGATTACTGCCGTCCGTCGATCCGCTTATCAGCGCTGATGGAACAAGGGGTGATCTATGTGATGACGCATGACTCGATCGGTCTCGGCGAAGACGGGCCGACGCATCAGCCGGTCGAACATCTGGCAAGTCTGCGTGCCATGCCGAATCTCAATGTGTTCCGCCCATGCGACGCAACGGAAGTGGCCGAATGCTGGACGCTGGCGATTGCCCATCGCGACACCCCGTCGATCCTCGCTTTGTCGCGCCAGGGCATACCACATGTGCGTAAAGACTATAGCGAAGAGAATCTCTGTGCTTACGGTGCTTATATCCTGCATGAACATTCGGCGGATGAGCCAAAAGTGACCCTGATCGGTACCGGCTCGGAGGTGCATCTGTGTATCGAGGCTGCCAAGCAATTAAACGCACAAAACATCGCCACGCGTGTCGCCTCCATGCCCTGTATGGAATTATTCGCCGAACAACCGGAGGATTACCAACGGGAAGTACTGGGTGAAAACACACTCATACTCGCCTGCGAAGCCGCCGTCCGCCAAGGCTGGAACCGCTGGATCGGCAAAGACGGGCTATTTGTCGGGATGGACGGCTTCGGCGCCTCCGCCCCCTCCGGCGATCTTTATGCGCATTTCGGCATCACCGCCGACGCCATCGTCCAGTCCGTCACCAACACTCATCGTTAAATCTTCATCTTATCGTCACAAAATCGTCATCATCCACCGGTAATATATCGGAATGAGTGACAGACCAGAGCAAGACCCGTCAGGAGTTGATGATCAACCGTTGGCGACGGTGATTCCCCTCGAAGGCAGAAGAAAAAACAATGGTACTACGACTGCCACTACTCCAACAGGGGGCGTGGCATCCGTAACAGTATTGAGCGAGCAGACTCGTCCGTCCAAACTATGCAAGGCCATTGAAGAGGCGTTTAAAAAAGCTGCTGAAGGGATAGAGTGTAAAGACGTGGTAGCAATAGCGAATCATGATACGCTCACACTCATAGAGAGATTCGCCGCACAAAACGACCGACTTGCCGAAATCATTATCCAAGGGATAGGCAAGCTTAAACCACAGCCTGGAATGATGCGTACCGCTGTAGAGATCCAGAGGGAAACGGAGCCAGTGAAGCAACGCGTTACAGGCTCAATGGAGATGGCGATACTGTGCGACATCTATAAGCATATCCCAAAAAAACAGCAAACAATGGATGTCGAAGCGGTAAAGGCTATCTGCCAGAAGGCCTTCGATCTGACGCAAGTGGACAATATGCTCAAGGCGGAAGTAAAGGAGAGTTCGTTAGTCAAAGAATTGTGGCAACAGGCCGTCGGGAACGTCACGCAAACGTTGCAGGAGCAGTTAGGCTTAGACCTGTCCCCTCCTGAACCTACCCGTTAACACTTACACAAAAGCTTCGCTAACCTGTCACCGGATTGTCATATTTTCCGGTTACACTTATGTCATGATGAAAAAACCGAATATCCCTAGCACAACCGTTGAGGGCAAACAACAAGCCGTCTTCAAACACCCCCTGTCCCATAGCGGTAAGGTGGCGCTTATCGATATGCTGAGAGAACAGGGTGGTGGCGTACTGAAGCAAGAAATTAAAACGGGCCTGGATGCGGGCACAACGCTTGACACCTATGGGACAGATGGTCTTTTGGCAATGATACAGACTATAAAAGAGTTGGAAAACGAAGAAAAATCCCCCGATCGGATAAAAATCCTGCTGGAGACATCGCTCTATAAAGAAACGGTACAAACACTTCGGGACAGCGACACCGTAAATGGACAGGAACTGGAAAAGATTATCCGCGATGCTGCCGAATATATAAGGGATAAATGTGAGGGGTTTATCTCGGAGTTCATCAACAAACCACAGCATTCAACAGCGGAAGGAGAGGAATTATCCGCACCGTTCGATACCATACGGGCAAGAGTTCTGGAATATGCCGCAACCTGTTATCAGGCCATCGCGCAGGCGGAACAGTTCCGGGCAGAGCGCAGTCAGATAAATGATGTGATATCTCCGTTAAGGAAACGCGCCTCCGAGCTTCTTCCCGGCGTCTATCCCGCTTCCGGGGATGATGCTGACAGTGATAAACATGATGCAACCTCTTTTCTGGCGCACTATGACGAAGAGAACATTGTAAAAGACGCTAAACATCCGCAACGTACGACAGAACAATGCGAAACGCTCCTGACACTTCATTTTATCAAAACGGTCTATACAGAAATGGAAACATACGAAACGCTGAGCATGCGGGATATTCAGACGATCTTTAATGAAAGCAAAACACATATGCGATCTCTCTATCATGATTCCGAACTCACCGCTTCTCTGGAAGGCATTGCTCAAAAAACACAGGAGCAACTGGAAACCGGCTTCCTTCAAGTGGCCATAGGGAAAGACACATCCGAAAAGACAAAGAATGAATCATCTTTGCCTTTGTTATCCAGAGTACTGGATCTAATGAGTGGGCAGACCAACCGCCGCAGCCTATAATCCATCCTCATTATGACCATACGCATAGGCATTAACGGGCCTGGCCGTGTCAGGCGCTGCATCATGCGCGAGTATTCAGCGGATAATCCGGAAATGACACAAAAGCTTCACCCGCCTGTCACCGGGCTGTCACATTATTTGGCTACACTAGCCTTATGACAAATAAATCGGATAACACAGCACCTGAAACTCGTGTCGAGGCTGGAGGAAAAATAATAAACGACGCTTCCATGACCTTATTGAAAACATGGCTGAGTGCCAGAACCGAGCGTTTCCTGCCCACTGCCTATCCTGACTATAAGGATAGAGAGGATTATAAGGATATGGAGGGCCTGATTTTCCTCAAAGAAACCAGCGATGAAAAGCTCTTGCAAGATGCGATTTCGGCCAATGACATTATTCCGGAAGATGATATTTCCCGTCAGCATTCCCAAATAACAAAGCGCGATACCATTCTTAAAATTCAGTTCATCAAAGCGGTATATGCGCAGCTTCAGGAGCCTGATGCACTGACAAAAGACATTCAGACGATCTGTAATGACTGCAAGACGCAACTGCAATCGCTTTATAAAAATAAAGCGGCACGCCGTGATGGCAACTCCGAGATCATCGCTCGCCTGAAAGGGATTGCCAACGAGATACAGAACTCGCTGGAGGGCTGTTATATCCAAACCGCTGGACAGACCGGCGAGCGCAGCCTATAACCCATCCTTATTATGACCATACGCATAGGCATTAACGGACTTGGCCGTATCGGGCGCTGCGTCATGCGCGCGCTGATCGAAGAACAGTATGACGGTGTGGAGATCGTCGCGGCCAACGGTCCGGCAGACACCGAGACGCATATTCATTTACTGAAGTACGACTCAATACATGGCCCCTATCGCGGTGAGATTACTTATGACGCCACCAGAGACAGCATCGATATGGGCCGCGGGCCGATCCAA
The DNA here is from genome assembly GCA_028281385.1 of Rickettsiales bacterium. Classification (GTDB taxonomy): domain Bacteria; phylum Pseudomonadota; class Alphaproteobacteria; order Rickettsiales; family UBA3002; genus JANQJY01. The sequence continues at coordinate 9,389 of JANQJY010000089.1, forward strand.
CTGTTCCACACACGCAACCCGCAGGAGATTCCCTGGGGTGATCTGGGCGTCGAGCTGGTGATGGAATGCAGCGGCAAATTCAACCGCGCGGCGGACTGTCAGACACATCTGCAGCAGGGAGCGAAGAAAGTACTGATTTCCGCTCCGGCGAAAGACGACTGCCCGACGCATGTGTATGGCGTCAATACCGATGAGGTCAAAGACTGGGAAGATGTGATCTCCGTCGGCTCCTGCACCACCAACTGCCTTGCTCCCGTCGCCCAGGTATTGCATGAGAATTTCGGCATCCGCTCAGGCTATATGACGACGATTCATGCCTATACGGGCGATCAGAATCTCGTCGATAGTTCGCATAAGGATTTGCGCCGCGCCCGCGCCGCCGCCCTGTCGATGGTACCGACCGGTACCGGTGCGGCAGGCACAATCGGCAAGGTATTGCCCGAACTGGACGGCATATTGCAGGGCTCGGCCATCCGCGTGCCGACGGCGAATGTGTCGCTGATTGACCTGACGGTGATGCTGGGCGAACCGGTCGCAGCGGAGATTGTCAACGCCGCCTTGTTCGAAGCGGCCAACGGCAAGCTGAAAGGCATTCTCACCACTTCCGACGAGCCGCTGGTATCAGTCGATTTCTCTCACCGCTGTGAAAGCGCGATTGCCGATCTCACCCAGACCGGCGTCGTAGGGGATCATCTCACCCATGTCGCTGCCTGGTATGACAATGAATGGGGATTCTCCTGCCGCATGCTCGATATGGCGAAACTGGTTGCCGGTTGACGGTTGTCTGTTAAAATCAACTGACAACAAGCAACCGATAACGGACAACCACCATGCTGCCCACACTCGATAGTGTTGACGTGAAAGACAAAACCGTGCTGGTGCGGGTGGATCTGAATGTACCGATGAAAGCCGGAAAGGTGACGGACGATACGCGCATCCGGCGCGCCTTGCCAACGCTGCAATATCTGATTTCGCAACATGCCAAAATCATCATCCTGTCGCATTTCGGACGTCCGCACGGCAGGGTTGATCTGTCACTGTCGCTTGCACCACTGGTCGATATTCTATCGGACATGCTGTGGGACCGCCCAGTCAGCTTCTCGCCGGATTGTCTGGGACCGGCCGCCGAACTGGCTGTCCGTAATGCACAGCCCAGCGATATTGTGTTGATGGAAAATCTGCGCTTTCATCCGCAAGAGGAGGCCAATGACGCAGCATTTGCCGGACAACTTGCCGAGTTGGGCGATATATTCGTCAATGACGCCTTTTCCTGCTCGCATCGTGCCCATGCCTCGATCGCCGCGATCACAGCACATCTGCCCTCGGTTGCCGGCAGGCTGATGCAGGAGGAGGTCGAGGCGCTCAATGCTGTCCTCGCCACACCCAACCGCCCTGTGACCGCAGTGGTCGGCGGCGCTAAAGTCTCTACTAAACTGGCATTGCTCGGCAATCTTGCCCGCAAGGTCGATCAGTTGATTATCGGCGGCGCCATGGCCAATACCTTTCTCGCCGCCATGGGGCATGATATCGGCACATCGCTCTATGAAAAAAATATGGTGAAAACGGCGAAAACCGTCCTCGACAACGCAAAAGACGCTGAGTGCGACATATTGCTGCCAGATGATGTTGTCGTCGCCACCTCCGCTGCCGCCCATGCGGCGAGTGAAGTCGTTAGCGTCGATGCCATACCGGCTGACCGTATGATCCTCGATATTGGGCCGGACTCCGCCGCACGGCTGTGCATGGCGCTTAAAGACAGTAAAACCGTGCTGTGGAACGGCCCCGTCGGCGCCTATGAGACGCCACCTTTCGATGCCTCCACCGTCACGCTGGCACGCATGGTCGCCGGATTGTCCAAACGCGGAGTACTGCACAGCGTCGCCGGTGGCGGCGATACTGTCGGCGCGCTGAGCCATGCCGGACTGACCAAGGAATTTTCCTATCTTTCCGCCGCCGGCGGCGCCTTCCTCGAATGGCTCGAAGGCAAGGAACTGCCCGGCGTCGTCGCCTTGTTGCAGGGGGCCGGTGATGCCGATGCTCGTCGCGCGCAAGCGTGAACAGGTGCTGGAGGCTCTGCAGGCCCCGGAAAATGCCCCGGAATCGGACGGAGAACCACTCACTTTTGTATCGCCCCGCGGTGCCATGGCCAGTCATGGCGGTCTGTTTTTCGCGGCCATCATCGAAGAAGCCGCCCAAACATGTCCCAAACGCCCGTTCGTGTTTTGGGTCGATTGCGGCGAAGATCCGGCCCAGGCCATGCTCGCCATGCGTTGCGGGCTGACGCATCTGATCATCAATACTGACGAGATTTACGGTGAAAAATTACGCTCTATCGCCATAACATCCGATGTCTCCCTACGGCACGACTATCCGGAAGCGCCGGTCGACCTGCTTCATACGCCTATTTGACATTCCATGCCGCCTCGGCTATTGCCAAACGGCACGCAATTGAGTAACTGAAAGCAATTCATTTTTGTCATTCCGTGGCGAACCAATGTGAGTGCACGGAATCTGGCAGATCCTGTGCTCAGCCTCCGGCTGCCACAGGATGACAAACCAAAAGGGGAAGAACCATGAAAGTCACACAAAAGGTTAAAAAGATTTTAAGCTGGTATGAATCCGACAATCCGGGCACCAAAGCCAATCTCGCGCGCATGCTTATGCACGGCAAGCTGGGCGGGACGGGCAAGCTGGTGATTCTCCCGGTCGATCAGGGCTTCGAGCACGGCCCGGCGCGCAGCTTCGCGAAGAATCCGCCGGCCTATGATCCGCATTACCATTTCCAACTCGCCATCGATGCCGGGCTGAATGCCTATGCCGCACCGCTCGGCATGATCGAAGCCGGTGCCGGCAGCTATGCCGGGGCAATCCCGACGATTCTCAAGGTCAACAGCGCCAATTCACTCGCCACTCACCCCGACGGCGCCAATCAGTCTATCACCGGCTCGGTCAAAGATGCGCTACGTCTGGGCTGTTCGGCTATCGGCTTTACCATCTATCCCGGCTCGGAACGCGCTTACGATATGATGGAGGAAATCCGCGAAATGGGCGAAGAAGCCAAAGCACACGGGCTGGCCGTAGTGATCTGGTCCTATCCGCGCGGCGGCAAGCTGAGCAAACCGGGCGAAACCGCGGTCGATATCTGTGCCTATGCCGCGCATATGGCCGCTTTGCTCGGTGCACATATCATCAAGGTCAAACCGCCGACCGAGCTGCTGGAACTGGACGAAGCCAAAAAAGTCTATGAATCCGAAAACATTCCGGTCGCCACGCTGGCTGAGCGCATTTCCCATGTCAAACAAACCGTCTTTAATGGCCGCAGGTTGGTGATCTTCTCCGGCGGTGCCGCCAAGGGCAAGGATGATGTCATCGCCGAAATCCAGGGCATTGCCGATGGCGGCGGTGACGGCTCAATCGTCGGGCGCAACGCCTTCCAGCGCCCGAAAGACGAAGCCATGGCGCTGTTAAGCGACATTGTCGGGATTTATAAAGCGGCGAAATAATCCTTATTCTTCATATAATTGTCATTTTTCCGGCCATTTAGATTGCTATAATGACATGAGGAAATAACCTGATGGAAAGGAACCTCATGGGACAGCAACGTGATCGCAACTATTATGAATCATTACTGCCGGATGATGCGCTGTGTAACGACATTGCCGAGGCGTATAAAAGCATTAAGCTTGGACAAATTGACCAAGATATTGCTAACATACGAGAGAATCCGGAGCTATCTCAATCCGATAGAAGATACCTGAAGCGTATGGAACAGATCCGTTATCGCTACACAGCACCTCCTCATTTCTACAACATCAAGGATATTGCCTTTACCATTCCCGATAAGCAACTCGCAGAGATTTTGAAAAAGCATGGAATCGATGCCGATGAAGATAACGCTCAAAGCATTGTAGAGGGATTGCCCCCCTGCCGTTCCAAAGCTACCGAAAAAGATTTGGTATCGTTGGCTATCATGGAAGGAATGAAAGGTGTGGAAGATATACCAAGCATCAAAACTCCAGATAACAGAGCGTCCGAATTCGATCCTCCGTCTGAAGAAACTCTAGAAGCTTTACGGAAGCACGGCATTACCATACCGCCTGCTGATACCGCAGGACCTGCCACCACTGCGCCCTGTACCTCCTCTGGCTGTCAGCAACGATAAAGATAACATTCAAATCACCTGTGATTTTCCGTTGCACCCATCGGTAAAACTGTTAGAAGGCAGGACCTGACCCGTTACAATAGGTGCCATGTCAAAAATCATCATCGGAAAAGAGGAATGGATCAGCCTGCCGGATCTGGAGTTGCCGGCGGTCAAGGCGCGGATCGATTCCGGCGCCAAAACCTCTTCGCTGCATGCGTTCAACATCAAGCTTTACCGGGTCCGCAACGAGAAATGGGTAAAATTCGATATCCATCCGCTGCAGAAGGACAAAAAAACCACGGTGCATTGCAAGGCCAGGCTGGTGGAGCATCGCGATGTTAAAAGCTCGAGCGGTCATACCGAATCGCGCCCTGTCATCGAAACCACACTGGCATTGGGTGAGTATGACTGGCCGATCCAGTTGACGCTGACCAACCGCGATTCGATGGGCTACCGCATGCTGCTGGGACGTGAAGCGATGGAAGGGCGCATGCTGGTCGATCCGGAGCTGTCCTTTTCCCAGCGCCGCATGAGCGATGCCGAAGCACGTACGCTGTACGGAGCCATCACTCCTAAACGTACCGGCCTGAATATCGCCGTGCTCGCCAGCAACCGCGAGCTTTATTCCAACCGCCGTCTGATGGAAGCAGGCTCCCAGCGTGGCCATACCATGCGTTTTATCAATATCCGCCACTGCTATATGAATATCAGCGCCGAGGAACCGGAAATCCATTACCGCGGCGGCGAAACGCTGGAGTCGTTCGATGCCGTTATCCCGCGCATCCGTCCAGCACTAACCTTTTACGGCAATGCCGTGTTGCGCCAGTTTCAAATGATGGGTGCCTATTGCCTGAATGATTCGCTGGCCATCGCCCGCTCACGCGATAAGCTGCGTAGCCTGCAGACACTGGCCAGCAAAGGCATTCCCATGCCGACGACAAGCTTTGCCAATTCACCACTGGAAACCAAGGAACTGATCCAGATGGTCGGCGGCGCACCGCTGGTGATCAAACTGCTCGAAGGCACACAAGGCATGGGCGTGGTGCTGGCGGAAACCGTCAAGGCGGCCGAATCGGTCATCAATGCTTTTAAAAGCGTCAACGCCAATATTCTGGTGCAGGAATTCGTCAAGGAAGCCGAAGGCCGCGACATCCGTTGCTTCGTCTGCGACGACAAGGTGATCGGTGCCATGGAACGCATCGCCGCACCGGGAGAATTCCGCTCCAACATGCATCGCGGCGGCACTGCCCAGGCAGTACGCATTACCCCGAGGGAACGCAAAATCGCAGTACAGGGAGCCAAGCTCATGGGGCTCAAAGTCGCAGGCGTGGATATCATCCGCTCGGCCACCGGCCCGAAAGTGCTGGAAATCAACTCCTCTCCCGGGCTGGAGGGCATTGAAATGATCACCGGAAAAGACATTGCCGGGCTGATGATCGAATGCGTCGAGACTCATGCACGTAAAAAGCGCAAGAAAAAGACGGATTAATCCATTGAGTCTGTGGATGAATCACATTTTTTCACAAAAGCCGCTTGCATGATTTCGCGGCTTGGTTATGGTGAAAGAAAGAGCAACAAACAATATGACGAAGGCAAGTATGAAGACTTTTCTTTCCGTTTTATCTCTCGCACTGATTGCAGGCGCTGCGATGTCAGATCAGGCTTTCGCCCGGTCGCAGGAAGCCGCCTATGATGAGCGCAACCAGTTTGTCACTGATAAATGGGGAAAATGTGTTCGTACCAAATGGATGGGCGATGAAGATCCGTGCAACCCGCCGGAACCAGAACCCGAGCCGGCACCGCCACCACCACCGCCTCCGCCACCGCCGCCTCCACCTCCTCCGCCTCCACAGGTAGAGCTGGAGCAGCGCACCATCTATTTCGGCTTTAACAGTGCCGAACTCGATGAAGAGGCGACCTACAAGCTGAACATGATTGCCAAGCTGATCAATTCCTCTCAGCAGATCAAAGATGTGCATATTCACGGCTATACCGATCAGTTCGGATCGAATGAATATAACCTTGAACTGTCGAAAAAGCGGGTGAAATCCGTGGTCGAATACCTGGATAAGCGTGTGACGGTGAAAGTCATCGGTGCCGATATCCGCGGCCTTGGTAAAGCGCCTGCCGATGAGGATTGTAAGAACGTTAGAGGACGCAAAGCGAAAATCGCCTGCATGCGCAAAGAGCGCCGCGTCGAAGTAGAATTTAAATATATTCAGTAGGAGTTTCTCGTAAGTCACTGAATATGGAATAGAGTTTCATAGCGTAACCAACCTTGGGGAGCCTTCGGGCGCCCCTTTTTTTTGCACTCGACTCATTTGAAATTTCTTGTTGATTGAGAGGAAAAGCTCGTAGTTTGCAACCGATCAGACCTCTGAATTCGTTAAACCGTCCCTAAACCGTCACATATCTGTCATATTCGCATGCCATAATGAGAATGTGAGAAAACCTAACAAGAGGACAGGTGTGCTGTGAGTAGTGAAGACGCGGAAATCAACGCACCCGAAGACAGGCGCAGACGGCCACCGCCGCAGGATGGAGAAAGTCCGGCGGCAAAGGACTATTCCGTTCAGCGCTTCCGCATGACTCCCAGCGAACCTGTTCAGCAGTCCGACGAATCAATGCCGGAAGAAGGTCTCCTTCACCCCTGGGATAAAAAGGCACATAAAAATTCTCTTTCCAATGCCTTACGAGCTATTGGTGATAAAAGCGACAGTTTTCGCGGGGAAGTGATTGCCTATACTCCTGGTGTCGTTATCAGAAATTCCGGCACATTTATTTCCCTCATGCATGTTGTAGCCGAAGCGTTAATGCTGAAAGCTGCCGGTATTACCTTCATGAAAAATACCCGCGACGGCGGCAGGGTCAATATTCTGATTGATCCGGCACGTAATCTCTATCGCGGCATTACCGGCGCTGACAAGGTAAAAGCCCTTCAGAATCAATGGTCAACACGTTCAACGACTGCCGGCTTTTCTACTTGGGTATTGGGATCACTTATTCCGGATAAAAAAGAGGCAGAAGAGAAAAAAGAAGCACAACAGGTGCCTTCCACAATACAAGACCCGTTCAGCTATGCCGGGCAGCGCCTGTATGAGGCCACACAAATCGGTAACAAAAACACCAAACGCCAGCAAATCGGTTTGGGCGTAACGGTAGCGGGAATTTTTTCTGCTATTTCCGGCTTCAATAATGTGAATGTCAAAACCGGGGGTCGTTTCACTAACTGGACGCATGCTATCGGTGGCGGTATTACGGCATTGGCCGGATCACGGCTGCTTTTTGCCAAAACAGATCAGCAAGGATGGGAGGGTCTTGGAACAGCATTCTGGCTTCGGCTACCCCTTGCTGCCATGAGTACCTATCGCAAATATACCGGAGGAGACCGCTGGGGCTACTATCTGGCCGGACAATGCGGATTCCAGGCTGCCGCTGTCCTTGCCTATCTGATTGGCGGCGCGGAAAAAGAGAAAGAAACAGACGAAAAAGACTCGACGGATGCTCCCTCATATCCCGCTCCAAAGGAAGGGACGGAAAACACTCCTGACACCGAAATTCACAAGCTCGGAAATGCACCCGATCGCCTGGGAGAACGACCTGAAGTCACGACACAGGTTTAAACAAAAAAGAGCGGCATGTCAGCCGCTCTTTCTCCTCAAGCTTTGTTGTCTAAATGGCAACCAGTTACGGCAGCACGTTATAGTCAAAGACCTTACCGGTATCGGCGAAGAAGTTTTCCTCATTATTGAACTGAACCGAGGTATCATACGTTACCCATACATTACTGGTATTCAACTCGGCCTTCGTGACATCCACGACCAGGATGGAATCGTGCGCACCCAGCAGAATCTGCGCACCATCTGCGGTATCGGTCGTCGCATCCATCACTTCCTGGAAGGTCAGATTCTGGAAATTCAGGAACCACAACACATCTCCGCCCGTCGGATCGAAATCGGCGACGACATCGGTATCAATGCCGAGATCGGCTTCGGAATATTGCAGTTGATAATTATCGAAAATAAACAGGTCTTCACCCTGATTGCCATACAACACATCATTGCCGGTACGGCCGAACAGACAGTCAACACCGTCATTACCCCACAGCGTATCCTCTCCGGCATCACCGAAGACCCAGTCATCACCGCCCTGACCACAGATGAAGTCATCACCGTCACCGCCGCTCAGCGTGTCATTGTCGCCGACAGACGGGCCGCGTGAAACATCCTTGTCATCATCGCCATGGATGATATCGTCACCTTCCTCACCGAAAATGGTATCTTCGCCCATCCCACCAAGCAACGTGTCATTACCATCCACACCGCCGTCACCGGCATCGGGATCGCGGGCATAGGAGCCGTAAATCAGGTCATTCCCGTTACCGCCTGCGACTTCATCGGCACCGCTTCCGGCATGGATTTCATCATTGCCGTCTTCGCCGAAAATACAGTCCTCATCCTGATGGGTTTTAATCAGGTCATTGCCCGTGCCGCCATAGGCGGTATCGTCATCCAGCTCACCTTTGATCAGGTCATTGCCGCTTCCACCGTCAAAACAGTCATCACCGGTCGAGCCGTACAGTGTGTCATATCCGGCACCACCATAGAGACAATCATCACCCTGATCACCGCCAAGCGTATCGTTGCCGTCACCGCCATGCAGCGTGTCGCTTCCCGTCCAGCCCCAGGCGATATCATTGCCACCGCCCATTTCTATCCAATCATTTCCCTCATCACCGAATGCGACATCATGACCGTTATTGCCGTAAATATGATCGTCACCGGTTTCACCGAAGAGCAAATCATGGCCTTCTTCACCATGCAACGTGTCGTTATGCTCGCCGCCATAGATATAGTCGTCGCCGTTGCCGCCGAAGATCAAATCATCCTGCGGCTCACCGAACAACCAGTCATCACCATTATTACCGTAAATCGTATCATCGAGCATGCAGGATTCAATCCGGTCATGGCCCTCGCCGCCGACCAGTGAATCTTCGCCCTGCCAGCCATAGATGGTATCGTTACCGCCTTCTCCAAATACTACATCATTACCGACATCACCGCCGATCACATCATTGCCGGCACCGCCATAGATGGTGTCGTCACCTGTCCACCCCCACAGCGTATCGTTGCCCTCGCCGCCGAGGATGGAATCACTACCTTCATTACCGTAAGTCAGATCATTGCCCGCTTCACCGAAGATGGTATCCCCTTCGCTGCCGCCGATGAGCGTATCATTGCCTGCTGTACCGTTGATCGTTGCCATGTTATCCTCTTGTTTTACATTTGCCTAAAATTATACATTAATATTAATTAATGAAAAGTTAATAAATCTACTGTACCGGAAAAACAAGCTTTTTTTATGACATTTGCATGAAAAGTTACTGGCAAATAGTCACGATCTTGTCATAATTAACCAATCGTTGAGAAACGGATTCAGATGTCTACTGCCGAAAAAACCACCGTCACCGAACATAACAGCCGATTTTCAAGTCTGGAAGTCGTCGCACCCTATGATCTGGAGCATATCTGCGAGGTGGAAATGCAAAGCTGGCCGGCTGTGGATGAGCATCTGGAACAAGCGTATCAACTGCATCATCAGGCAGACACATGCCCTCCCCTATATAATCGATTGGAAATACTTAAGAAAGCCACCAACAAACTGGAGGAAAAATGGGAAGATTTCGCCTATCTGATTGCGCAGGAAGGCGGCAAACCGATTACCGATGCGAGAATAGAAGTCAAACGCGCAATTCAGGGCATTCACCATGCAATATCGACCGCACCCGATATCCTCACCGGCCGTGTGATTCCCGGTGACCTCAACCGCACCAGCCACCAGCGTTCTATGGTCACACAGAAAGAGCCGATCGGCGTGGTCGTCACCATTAGCGCCTTTAATCACCCGCTGAATCTGATCATCCATCAGGTAATTCCGGCGATTGCCGCAGGTTGTCCGGTGATTGCCAAACCCGCCTCCACCACACCGCTGACCTGTCTAAAACTGATGGGACTACTATACGAGGCCGGGCTGAAAGAAGACTGGTGCCGCTGTGTCGTCTGTGACGATATAGTGGCGGAACAACTCGCCACCGATCCGCGCGTCGGTTTTGTGAGTTTTATCGGCTCGGCCAGAGTTGGCTGGCATCTGCGCAGCAAACTAGCGCCCGGCACGCGCTGTGCGCTCGAACATGGCGGCAATGCCCCGGCGATTTTGTTGCCCACCGCCGACTATGACACCGCGTTACCTGCTCTGCTCAAAGGCGGGATGACCCATGCCGGTCAGATCTGCGTGTCGACTCAGCGCATTTACGCCCCGTGGACCGATGCGGCAAACATCGCGCGCACTCTCGGTGAACTGGCAGGAGAGCTGGTAGTAGGCAACCCGTTGAATGACACGACGGATGTCGGTCCGCTGATCCTACCACGCGAAGTAGATCGCATCGAACAATGGGTCACCGAAGCAACCAGCGGCGGCGGCACCCTGATCAAGGGCGGTAAACGCCTGAGCGAGACCGTCTATGCGCCGACAATTCTGCTCAGCCCACCTGCCAACGCCAAAGTTACGCACGAGGAAATCTTCGGCCCGGTGATCTGTGTTTACGGCTATGACGAGGTCGAAGACGCCATCGCTCTGGCCAATGACTCGAACTATGCTTTTCAGACAGCCGTGTGGGGCAAGGAAGACGTCACGTTACAACGCGTAATTGACGGGCTGAATGCCTCCACTGTCATGGTCAATGATCATACCGCCTTTCGCGTCGACTGGATGCCGTTCGGCGGACGCAACAAAAGCGGGCTGGGCACCGGCGGTATTCCCTATACCATAGCAGATTATCTGCAGGAAAAACTGGTGGTACGACATATTCCCTAACGTCATCCCGGCAAGGCGTCAGGCTTGTCTCGCCAAAGCTGCGCAGCAGCGGCGGCGGAAGACGCCGCAGGCCGGGATCCAGAAAAGACTCCCGGCACGTTGGCCGGGACAAGCTCCATCAGCAGGCGAAGGTCGTCCAACTAATACGCATCGAATCTCCTGATTCGATTCCGCTTCCACTGGACCCCGTGCTCGCCGGTTTCCTAGCCGGCTCCACGGGGTGACAGTACACTCGACTACCACCGGAATAGACGGCGCGCGGCCAGCATGCCGAACACCATCAGCAGCGCCACCGGCGTGTAACACCAGAAGAGTTGATTCGCCGCATGCATCCCTTCCGAGGTGACATGATGAATGATACTCGCCAGCATCGCACTGGATAATACCAGCATCGCCCCGGCCATGGGCTGTGCCGTGGGCGCGGCCCTGCGGATCAGATATACCCCATAGATGATCGGCAGAAGGGACAGGGCAAGCAATTCCAGCGTGCCGAACAGATGCGACCTGCTGAACACATGCTGCAGCGTGTCTGCGCTGATATCGCTGTAGATCGCCAGCAAGATAAACACCGCCGCCAGCAACAGACACGGCAGGCTGTAAAACCAGCGCCCGCATTCGCGCGGAATCGCACAGCGCATCGCCAGAAACGCCGCCAGCACCCAGGTCACCGAACAGAACGCCATTTCCATGCCGAAATGCATATCCTGCATCGCCGCGTCCATATCGGAACGCATGCCGATGATCGCCCCGACGATGATGCCGTAAAGAATCGACACACCTAACCATTTCAGCGCCAGCCGAATGACGCACAGAGGTGTGGTCTGCTCCAGCCCGTCACATAAGGAATCAATCAACTCTGCCTGTTCTGTCATATGGCCATCGCCTGTTTTTTCATGTGCTTTAACGCCCGGTGCGCACTCACCCGCACATCCGAGACCGAAATATTCATCCTGTCCGACACTTCCTGCGCACTATGTCCCTGAATATACAGCAGCTGCACGATATTGCGCTGTTTGTCATTCAGACTGCCAAGCAGTTGCCGCACCAGATCTTTGCTCTCCAGATCCTCCGGAGCCACCGATGAGACCTTATCGACAATCGCATCAATCTCTTCCGAGCCGTCTTCCCGGCTACGATAGACGCGGCGGAAATAATCCTGCAGGCGATAGTGAAAAATCGCATGCAGCCAGGGCAGAAACGGTTTTTTCGGATCCCAGGTATGGCGTGCCTTGTTTATTGAGATCAGAATGTCCTGCACCACATCCTCCACATCGTCACGAATCGCCAGACGGCGGCGCAGATAAATCTCCGCCTTTGCCGCTATCGCATGCAGCAGTTCATTATAGGCTGCCTTATCACCCGTCTGCGCTTTGCGCATCAGTTCAGCAAGCTCTACCTCCTGCTTATTTATATTATTCGTTTCGACCACCGTAATGCTTACACCCTTTTTCACGAATAAAGCCGTATAAACATATTCGCAGGAGAAAAGCCAGTAAAACCGCCTATGACAGATGCATCGGACATGGCTGAAAACAGCGCCGAATCCGCCTCAAAAGCCGGCAGCGCGCTGATCAAGGCGAGTGCGGCTACGGGACTCTATGGCGGCGGCGGCAAATTGTTTTTCGGTTATGTCTGCCCTGTTTGTTTGATCGCTACCCCTGTGTTACTGCTGGCAGGGCTGTACCGGCGCTGGCGGCATGGCGGTCAATCTGAGGATAAATCCGGGTACCACTCTTTATAACCATCTCATTTCGGGACATCTCTGCAACGTTTGTTGGAAATATCCTTCAATTAGGATACTAGCTAAATAATAATGTCATATGCAATTGTCCATTCGCAGCTCCGGCAACACACTCCATGTCGATATGGAAGAATCCTTTACCTTTGCCGATGACCATATTTTCCGAACGTTACTGAGAGAAATTCACACACAAGCCCCGTCCGCCGTCTATCTTGATTTAACAGAGGTGGAATTTGTCGATTCCACAGCACTGGGTATGCTGTTACTACTGCGCGACATTGCAACGGACGAAGGGTTTTCACTGACCCTTCAACACCCTCGGGGGCAGGTAAAAAAAATGTTTGATTTATCACGGTTCGAAACCTTATTTTCCATTGTATAAATAACATAACATGCAGGAGCGTTCCATAAATACCGACCCTTCCATTTCAACTCCTGCGCACCGTAATGCCGACGCAGACGCAGATTTCTCAGACGCACTGAAAACGGCTTCCATCCTGATCGTGGATGACAATGAGCTTAACCGTCTAACACTGGAGAAAATACTCGAATCGCGCGACTTCACCCGGCTTCTGACCGCTAGCAACGGGAAAGAGGCGCTGGATATCACTCTCAGAGAACAGCCCGATATCGTCATTCTCGATCTGCTCATGCCGGAAATGGACGGCTTCGAATATTGCCTCACCATACGCGGTGACCCTGACTACAAGGAGATGGTAATTATTGCACAAACCGCACTTGACAATGTGGAAGAACGCAACAGGATTTTCGACATCGGCGCGACAGATCTGGTGATAAAACCGATTTATCCCGATGAATTAATCGCACGCATCACTCTACATTACGAACGCATCCTTTCGCACCGGAAACTGGCACACTATCACCGGCGCATGCAGGAAGAGTTGGAGCTGTCGCGTGCCATGCAATTTGCGTTGTTGCCATCCATTGGTACGCTGCAACAGATCTGCACCGATTATCCATTATCTATCCACAGCCATTTCGCACCTTCCATCGAAATCGGCGGAGACATCTGGGGATTGTTTCCGCTGGATGATACGCAACTGGCCGTTTATCTGTGCGACTTTGCCGGACATGGCATTACCGCCGCCATTAACACTTTCAGGCTGCATTCGCTGATGCTGTCGTTAGATCAGGAGCGCCATGACCCGTCCACCTATCTCGATATACTGAACGAAAAGCTGATCATTTTCCTGCCGGTGGGACATTTCGCCACTTTTTTTTACGGCATTTTTGACCTGAAGGAACGCTGCCTGCGCTATGCCGCAGCCGGCGCGCCGCCCCCCATTCTCTATCGCGCGAAGACGCAGCAATATGAATGCCTCAACAGTCAGGGAGTGCCGCTCGGGGTGATGGCCAACAGCCGTTATAAAACGCACAGCGTGCCATTTGCCGCCGAAGACATTTTATGCCTGTACAGCGATGCGTTGATCGAAACAGCCGTCAATGAAGACGGCAAGTTTTTATCCGAACAGGAGATTGCGGACTGCATCGGGCAGCATGCCGGACACTCGCCAGACCTTGCTCACAGGGACATCGTCCGCACTCTGATCGATAAAGTCTACTGTATCGACAAACTCCCCCTCACAGACGACCTCACCATCTGCTTGTTTACCCATCAGTAATCAGCTAGATGCAACCACATTCACAACGCTATCACAAAGGAGCCGCTATGCTGATCATTCCGCCACGCGAAAAGGATCTGGGCGGGTTTTCCGTCAAGCGTCTGTTGCCTTATCATAAGCGTCGCATGGTTGGCCCATGGATTTTCTTCGATCATTTCGGCCCTGCCGACTTCCCTGCCGGAGAGGGCATCGATGTGCGCCCGCATCCGCATATCGGTCTAGCCACCGTCACCTATCTGTTTGAAGGCGAGATCATGCATCGCGATTCATTAGGCTATGAGCAGGCGATCGCTCCCGGTGCCATCAATCTTATGGTCGCCGGCCGGGGCATTGTGCACTCCGAGCGCACTAGCAACGCAAAACGCGCATCCGGCCAGCACATGCATGGGCTGCAATTGTGGCTGGCCTTGCCGGAAGAACAGGAACGTTGCGAGCCGTCCTTCACACATTATGCCGAAGATACATTGCCCACTGCCACGATAGACGGCGTGCCGGTGCGGGTAATGATGGGAGAAGGGTATGGCATGACCTCTCCGGTCACCTGCCCTTCCCCAACTTTTTACGCTGAAGCGAAGTTACAGACCGGTCAGTCGCTCAAACTACCGGAAGAGATAAGAGAAAAAGCGGTGTATATTGTCTCCGGTCATGCACAGATGGAGAATGAAAAGCTGCCTGAATGCAGCTTTACCATACCGGAAGATCACAACGATGCCATACTCTCCGCCACCAAAGACACACAAATTGCCATCATCGGCGGCGATCCCGTCGGCTCACGCCTGATCTGGTGGAATTTTGTCGCGACAACACAGGACATGCTGGACGAAGCCAAAGGCAGGTGGGCGAATGGTGGGTTCGACCGCATTCCCGGAGATGATGAATATATCCCCCTGCCGGAAGAGTAATATTTCAGAAAATTAAACCGTTAATAGATAACGTCATCCCTTTATATACAACAAGTGGAATTATCAAAAAATTAACAAAATATCGGAGAATTGCCCTGTGTTTTTTAACACAATGTTAACTATTGTGCAGCACAATGGCTGCAGTGCATCATGATAAAACATGGCGCTATGCAGTATAGATAATGCTCCATACATGATGCAATAAAATAGTAAAGAAGGGTAAGGATTTATGCCATTGGATTTAAGAGCGCACGGAATTATCGATCTGGACGGGGACACCGTCCATGAGACCTATTTCTGGACGCTGGAAAATACCGAAGCAGTTAATATCGCGGTTAACTGGTCCGTCGGGGTGGACAATGGCAGCTTTACGGCGATGGCAGGCTCCATCACCTATATTTATTCGACAGTTAACGATGTGATGAGCGTCTCGGGCGGCGTATTCAACGATACCGCCGCAGCCAGCGGTACAACACGCAGTCTTCCGACCAATAAGGGGCTCAGTAATAACGATGACCTGGTGTATGGTGCAGACAGCGCCGATCATCTTAAAACGCGTAAAGGCAATGATACGGTCTATGCCGGTGACGGCGACGACTCAATTCGCACAGAAAACGGCAATGACATTGTGTATGGCGGATTCGGGAATGATACGGTGCGCGGCGATAATGACAACGATCTGCTTTACGGTGAAGCCGGTCATGACAGCCTGAATGGCGGCAAGGGTGAAGATACGCTGTATGGCGGCGACGGCAATGATACGCTGATCGGCCATAATAATAATGATTACCTCGAAGGCAATACCGGATCGGACCTATTGAATGGCGGTAAAGGTGTTGACACGGTGTATGGCGGCGATGGCAACGACACACTAATTGGCGGTAATGAACAGGATTATCTGTATGGCGAAGAGGGAGACGATTCACTCAATGCCGGATCAGGCAATAACAATGAGCTGTATGGCGGCAATGGCAATGATACGCTGACCGGCGGTAAAGGAATTGACCTGCTTTATGGCGGACTGGGCGATGATTCACTCAATGCCAGCAATCTGGAAGACCTGCTTTATGGCGGCGACGGCAATGATACGCTCAAAGGCGGTAATCAGAATGATACCATTTATGGCGAGACCGGCGATGATACGATCAATGCCGGCGCCCATGATGATCTGGCCTATGGCGGCGACGGCAATGATACGCTGAGCGGTGCCAACGGCAATGACACGCTCTATGGCGACAATGACAATGACAGCCTCAATGGCGGCGGCGATATGGATCAACTGTTCGGCGGCGCCGGTGCCGATACGCTCAGAGGCGGAACCGAAAGTGATACACTCGATGGCGGTGCGGGCAATGACGATCTCAGAGGCGAAGGAGGTGCCGATCGCTTTATCATCGCTGATCTCGCCGGCGATTTTGACATCATCAGGGATTTTTCACTCACTGAAGATGTTGTCGACCTGACGGCCTTTACCGGTCAATACACCTATTTCAGCGATCTGAACCTGTCTCAAAGCGGCAGTCACGTAATTCTTGATCTGGGCGATGGGCAAAGCTTACGGTTGAACAATACCAACATTGCCAATCTGAACAGTACGCATTTCGACGGTATTCAGGCGGATACGGTCTCGGGCAGCAGCATCACCGGCACCGACTATGCTGCGGGAAGCTGGAGCAAACAATTCTACACCGACGGGACAATCGACGAATTCCAGTATGCCGATACCGATCAGGACGGAACGCTGGAATTCTACGGGCTGTATGACGGCGATCTGTGGTCGTATGATCCGGATACGAACGTCTGGGCACGTGAATGGGTGGCGGCAAGCAATGTGCAGGATTTCCAGTTTGTGAATTTCGACGGCGATGCCGATCTCGAATTCTTCGCCACCTATACGGCAGGTGATCTGTGGATGCGCGATCCGGGCATTGGCTGGCGCTATACTTTCCACACAAACGGTATTCAAGACTTCTGGTATGCCAATAATGACGGCGATGCAAATGTCGAGTTGTTCATGAACAATGTGAACGGCAAACCGTGGGAATTTGATCTGGGCGAAGGCGGCTGGTCCTATATTTGGCCGTATAACGGCGTGACCTATAACGACTTCCAGGTCGTCGATGTCGACGGAGACGGCAATGAAGAATTCACCTACTCTGACAATAGTGGCATTTATAGCTTTGCACCTGGCAATGGTGGGTGGACACAATTAGCTGATCTCGGTACTCCATCGCGCTATCAGATCGTCGATGTCGATAATGACGGAACAATGGAAGCCGCCGTGCTACAGGACGACGGCATCTGGCTGTATGAATTCAGCCCGAGCGACGGTGCCGATACGCTAAACGGAACGGCAGGCAATGATACGATTGCCGGCGGCACGGGCCATGACACGATTACCGCTGGCGACGGTAATGATATTCTGCAATTCGCCGCCGGTGCAGGCTATGATGTCATTACCGATTTCAACGACGGCAACGATATTCTCGAATTCGCTTCAGCGATTTTCGCCACCGCCGCCGATGCGGTCGCAGCCACCAGCTATGGCGCCAGCGATGCGACGATTAACCTTGGCGCACATGGTGTACTGACCCTGCAGGGCATTACCAGCGGTATCGATGTGAGTGATATCACCATCGTCTGAATACCTCACTGATGTCTGCCAAATGTATACGTACATACAGACAAGTTGTCGTCAGACAACGCGATCCGGGATGAGAAAATATATTGTCATGTGAAACTCCTTGTGGAACAACGATTTCTGCCAGCAACAAAATCCACTATTAATTGGTGATTGAACCTAGCAGGCAAAAGACATACAACACCGGTCATGGACTGTATCGAAAACAAAACCTTTGACGAACTCGATATCGGCGATACCGCCAGCACGTCGCATATCCTAACCAAACGCGACATTCAGCTCTTTGCCGCGATGTCGGGCGATGTCAATCCGGCACATGTCGATGAGGAATATGCGCGCAGTTCGATGTTTCACGAAATCATCGCGCATGGCATGTGGGGCGGGTCGCTGATCTCGACGGTCCTCGGCACGCAACTGCCCGGTCCCGGCACGATTTATCTGGAACAAACCCTCAGATTCATCCGCCCCGTCACAGAGGGAGATAACATCACCGCCACCGTCACCGTACGGGAAAAGCAGGAGAAACATCATCACGTCACGCTGGATTGTGTCTGCACCAATCAGACCGGCAAGGAAGTCATCACCGGCACAGCACTGGTCATCGCGCCAACGGAAAAAATCCGCCGTGAACGCATGAAGCTGCCGCAGGTGGAAATCAAAGATGCCTGTGTCAGCGCTTACGAGCAGCTGGTCGCGCAGAAAGACGCGCTCGAGCCTATCAAAACAGCCGTGGTTCATCCGGTTGATGTGAACTCTTTAGGCGGTGCGGTTGCCGCCGCGCAGGAAGGGGTGATCATCCCCATACTGGTAGGACCGGAGGAGAAAATCCATACCGCCGCCGAAGAGGCAGAACTGGATATTTCCTCCTATGAAATCATCGCAACGAAGCACAGCCATGCTGCCGCTCAGCGCTCTGTCGAACTGGTGCATGAAGGCAAGGCTGAAGCCTTGATGAAAGGCAAGATTCACACACAGGAACTGATGCATCCGATCGTCTCCTCTACCGGCGGACTGCGCACGGAACGCCGCATGAGCCATGTGTTCATGCTCGATGTGCCAACCTATCACAAGCCGCTTTTCGTCACCGACGCCGCCATCAATATTCAACCCGACCTCGCGGCTAAAAAGGATATTGTGCAAAATGCCATCGATCTGTTTCTGGCACTCGGGCGCGGCACACCCAAAGTCGCCATTGTCTCGGCGGTGGAGACGGTCGATGAAAAAATCCCCTCCACCCTCGATGCCACGGCCCTGTGCAAAATGTCCGAACGCGGACAGATCACCGACGGTATTGTCGATGGCCCGCTGGCGTTTGACAACGCCATTTCCAAAGAGGCGGCCGAGATCAAAGGGATCGTATCCCAGGTCGCCGGCGATGCGGATATCATCGTCGTGCCCGATGTCGAGGCCGGCAACATGCTGTATAAGCAAATGCGCTATTTATCCGGCATCGAAGCCGCCGGTATCGTC
>JANQJY010000035.1 GCA_028281385.1 Rickettsiales bacterium
TTATCAAGCACCACGATACCCGCAGGCGCATATTGAATAAAGGTCCGCAGCATCGCCTCATTTTCCTTCATTCGCATAGAAAAGCGCTTACGCTCAATCGAATAATCCACAATACGCTTTAATGTCAGCTCATTACCCAGCCCTTTTATCAGATAATCCTGTGCCCCTAATTGTACCAATTTAAAGGCGAGTTCTGCATCGTCATTTCCGGAATACGCCAGTAAAGGCGTATCTTTCGCAGCACCAACAAGCTCCGTGACCACTTCCTCCGGAGACATCCCATCTATACATGGGTCGGCTACGATAAAATCATACGTCTCTTCTTCCAATTGTATCAATGCATCATTAAAATCGGATATATGCACAATCTCCGGTGACTGATAAATGGCTGAGAACCGGTCTTTCAATAGCTGAACGTCCATTTCGTTTCCGTCAAAAATCAATATCCTGAGATTTTCCCTGAGCATGGCTCAATACTCTAGCGCGATTTGGTTTGTTAGCAACTACTCTCACTTATTATTTGCAAAAAATGACCTCTCACTTTACCCTACCTAGCAGATTGTATACAGAAAACTGCGCCAGATCAGGACGGTCAGGCATCATGAAAAACAATAATATAGGGATTGAGGTTAAGGGAGATGTTGTATTTTACCATTCGCTGTGCAGTCATGTTACTGGCATGGTCTGTGTTTCCGCATACCGCAGCAGCCTATTCCGACAGCCTGGCAACGGAAACTCTGTCCAACGAAGAACGTCTTGCACTGCTGGAGGAAAATGCCGATCATCTATGGACGATTACCGCCGCATTGATCGTCTTTCTCATGCAAGGCGGTTATCTGCTGTATGAAGCCGGGCTGGTCCGGTCTAAAAACAGCATTAACGTTGCCCAGAAAAACCTGGCGGATGCGTTTATTTCCGCAACTTTCTATTATCTTATCGGTTTCAACATCATGTATGGCCACAGCCTATACGGTGTTATCGGCTGGGGAACCGATCATTATTCCCTGACTAACCTCTCCAGTGAAATGCATACGTTTTTCGTATACCAGATTGTGTTTTGCGGAACGGTCGCAACCATCGTATCGGGTGCATTGGCAGAACGGATGCGTTTCGGCGCCTATCTCGCCTGCACCGCCTTTATTTCAACTGTCATCTATCCGATTTTCGGACACTGGGCCTGGGGTAACAAGCTTGACCCGACCAATCATACCTTCCTGACCGATGATGGATTTATCGATTTTGCCGGCTCTACCGTCGTCAGCGCCACCGGCGGCTGGGTCGCACTGGCCGGGTTGCTAGTCATCGGCCCCCGTCTGGGCAAATATAACGAACATGGCAAAGTCATGCCTATTCACGGTCACAGCATTGTTTTGGCAGTGATGGGCGGGTTGATTCTCTGGCTGGGTGCCATGGCCTTCAACAGCGGTCTGGCACATGCCGGTTCGGAAGAACTGGCGCATGTGATTTCCAATACGGTACTGGCTGGTTCGTTCGGGGGACTAACCTGCCTGATTATCGGGCGATTACATGAAGGCATCTACCGTCCACAACGTTCGCTCTACGGTATGCTGGGAGGAGTCGTCGCCGTGGCTGCCGGCTGTCACATTTTTCCAACCATTTCAACGCTTATCGTTTCCATCACTGCCGGATTCGTCTGTTACTTCGGCTTTGAATATCTTACCCATAAGTTAAAAATCGACGATGCGGTCTGCGCCATTCCCATCAACGGACTCTGCGGTGCAATGGGCACCATCATGGTCGGCCCGCTCATGCTGAGCGAACGCCTGCCTGAAGGCGCTACCCACTGGTCACAAACACTAGTACAGATGGAAGGCGTGCTGGTCAGCTTTTTATGGGCATTCTGTGTGTCATATCTTTTCTTCAAGCTGGTGGATTATTACTTCGGACTGCGTGTGACGCCTGAAGAAGAAATCATCGGTCTTAACACAGCCGAACACGGCACTACCCTCGGTACCGGACTATTGCAGGAAGCGCTGTATGATATCGTGGAAGGCGAACATGACCTTACCCGGAGGCTTGATCAGACCACGGGTGATGAATCGGCGGAAATCGCCTATATGTTTAATAAATTCATCGAACGCATGCAATTTCTGATGATCTCCATCACCCAGAATGCCAAAGTTCTGAATACCTCCTCCGAGCGATTATCGAGAATGTCGGGTGTGTTCTCGGAAAGCTTTGAAGATATTTTCAAAGAATCGGAAGAGCTCGGCGGCACTACCAACACCATCTCCAGCCAGGTGGATAATGTCGCCGGCATCGCCCGCACCATCAACCAGGACGTTGCGGAAATTGCCCGCAATGCAGGCGATATGTCACGCAATCTACATGATGTGTCCGATATGGTCAGCAATATGACGCATTCCATGCAGGATATTGCCAGCAATGCAGGTGGAGTATCCGAAGTTACCAGCACAGCGCAGCAACAGGCAGCGCAGGCCAATCGTTCGATGAACCAGTTGATCCAATCAACCGAACGGATTGACGGCGTGGTCGATCTGATCAAGGATATTGCCGAGCAGACCAACCTGCTGGCGCTGAATGCCGTGATCGAGTCCGCCCGCGCAGGCGAAGCCGGTAAAGGCTTCTCCGTGGTGGCCAATCAGGTCAAAAGCCTGGCACAGCAAACCGCACAGGCGACCGAAGATATCACCACACGTATCAATGACATGGTTAAGAATACCAATGATGTCCGCCAGGTAATCTCAGACGTCACCGACATTATCAGTATGATTGACACCTCTATTACCAGCATTTCCGAATCCGTATCGCACCATAATCAGGATACGAAAACGATGTCGGGCAAGCTGGATCAATCGACAGACGGCGTACAGGCTGTGGCGGAATCGATTGAGTCGGTCTCCAACGGTATCCAAACTGTCTCTTCCAGCATGCAGGATGCTGCCAAGGCCCTGAACGATGTCCTTTCCTCGGTGCAGCATTTTACAGAAGAGACCAAAGCCAACCAAAACGCAGCACATAATGTCAGTGAAACATCGAAAGATCTGGCATCCATCGCCGACCAACTGGTCGATACCGTCACGCAATATAAGATTTAGATTACGCTCTAAGCAGCCTGAGTTTCTGCTTGTGATGGCTGATTCGATGTCTGTTCCGCCGGTGCTTTGAGCATTTCCAGCAGTTTGATCAGATAGCTGTTCTCCCGCAGAATTTCCTTGAGGATATGATACTCAATATTCAGCAGGTCATTCACGGAAATCGGATAATACATTTGCTCCTCCTGCTGTTCTGTCTGATCCGTAATGGCTGGCTGCGCTTCCTCCGGCGCCACCACTTTGGCAAAATCATCCAGCAGCCGTGAAGCAATATCGAAAAACCCATCCAATACCGAATTACTATTCACATCGGCATTAAACGTCACGACCGACACCGTCACACTTTCAATGCTCGCATAGGATATCCCATTGTCAGTGATGGTATAGGATTCTCCGAATGTCGCCTGCCCCATCAGCACGGTATCGTCTGTTTTTAAGGAAAAGCTGAAGGAAAGAGACGTCAGATTCTGTTGATAATCTTCGCTTGAAAAACTGTTCTGTACCACATTGACATTGAATGAAAAGTCGAATCCGCCAGCAAAGGCTGCATCATTAGAAACAGCGCCAAGCGTCGTACGCAGCAAATCCTGTACCTCATCCAGCAATCCGGCAATAAGCCGAGAATTACTTTCCACCGCAAAACTTTCAATTGCTTCGAGCAGCTCTTCCAAATCACCCCGACTCGTCGCTTCATTCAGCTGATCCATCAACAGAAACAACCGGCTCATTGTTTCATTGGAAAAGTCGAATTCTGCCGCATCATCTGTTGGCACTATGGCCTGATCGCTTTGCGTATCCCGAACAGGTGCGCTATTGTCTGATCCGAGTTCATTGTCCGGAACATGGGAAAGATCATGCCCCTTCGACCGATGCGGCAAAGAGGACAAGAGGTGTTCTTGCGGAAAAAGCATTGTCATCTCCTACGTGGCGATTCAACACAGGCTAATTGCCTGATAACTTCATTGGATCATAAAATGACGAAAAATACAAGCGCTAACTGGCTTATGAATCAAGAAAAGTCAATGATGTATTACTTCTGAACACCCTGTGGAATATCGACAACAAGTCACCTGCTACAACCTTGCCGCCAGATACTTCCAGTTGATCTGCGACAGCATGGCCGCATAAATAATATTCAACCAGCCGCTATTGCGCCATTTCAGAAACGTGTCGTCACTCATTTCCAGCAATTTTTGTTCATTGATTACGTGAAACCCGCCGATTTCCACCTCTTCTCCGCTTGCTGTCTGCGCTTTCATCTGCTTTTGCTCCAGAATATCGGCATCCTTCAGCGCTTTGGCCACCTCAAGCGTATTATTGTAATGTTTCTGATAGTTACCGCAGAATTCAATCGCCTGGTTTGAGATATCCGACGGATTGCCTTCCTCGTCATAGAGCGGTTTGTCCGCTCTTTCCATCACGAACGGATCAAAGCCTTCATCCACACACAGAATATATTGATCATCCTCCTTCAGCTGCAGCAGAGCAAAGGGGTGTTTGCGCACATACATCGGCACATAATGATGCGGCTCCCAGAAATGCTCCTTCGTGATGAAGAGATTTTTATTCTGCATCCCCACTACCGCCACCGGAACGGGATAATCGCCCAGCGAAAAGACGATCGGATAGGAGCGCGCCGCTTCGCCGCATTCAATCGCCACCAGGGGAATGGAATTGGTCTGTTTCGCAAATTCCAGGTTCAACTCACCCGAAAACCCGGCACTGGCATGGCGCTTGGCATCCACCGGATGCGGTTTGGTAAAGAATAACGGTTGTTTGGGCCGGTCTACTTTGGTGACATCCACCGCTTCATCCGTTTCCACAAATTCCATACCCGATGCCTGTTCTTCCATCTTTTCTTCCGCACTCATCATTCACCTCATATTTGCAAGTAAAACTGCACGGAAACTAATCTTTTCCCGGCAAATGTAAAGCAGTTATGGCACATGCCGCCACCAGCGATGCTCATTAATGGAATAAATCGGCGTGTAATGCCTGATCTTGGTATGCTCCATCACTTCTGGCACCTGATTGTCGAGTACATAAATATTGCCCGCATCATAGACCGCCAGCACCGAATGCAGTAAATCCAGATTGGTATCCTGCAACACCACGATACGCATATTCTGCGGCGATACCCCCACCTCTTTCAGCGACATGTATTTGGCGATGGCGTAATCCTCACAGTCACCGTCTTTCAGGAAAAATTCATGCAGCGTTTCCCAATAGTCGGTCACCCCCCAGTTCACCATGTCCAGTATATAGGCTTTTTCATTCATGAACTGATTAATGCTCGACAGTTTTTCACTGATCGGTTTGACCCGCACGGAAGCCAGAAAGCGCTGCCAATGCTGCCAGTCGCACTCTTCATGCTGATCGCAGGCCTGTTTCATGACGTCCAGATGCGCAGGATGACGCTCCAGCATGCCCTGCCATTTGGTAAAAGGCGACAGATTATCCGACGAAATCTCGCTATAGCCGAACAGCGATATATTCGCCATGGCGATATTCGGAATAAATACCATCAGACAAACGAAGATTCGATATTGATATTGACTATCCATCACGATCAGAGACTAATAGGGTTCATATGTGAATGTATTATACACGAGCTTGATGAACGATCCTACTACAGATACGCAGAAAGGCGGCATGACCCCGAAACACAGCCGGACGACGCTGGCCGTCCTGTGGCTGATTCTCATTGCCGCCGGATATGCGCTGATAGAACGCTGGGGACAGGATCAGATAAATGCCGCCGAAATCCGCCTGCAGACGCGGCTTCAGCAACAGGCGGCGCAAAAAGCCGCGAGCATCGAAGACTGGCTGCAAACGCGGATCGGTATCATCACCACCATGGCGGATAACAGTTCGCTGCGTCTGTATGCCTCGCAGATCAGCAGTGACGATGCTTCGATGCAGCCCGCACAGGCGGAACGTATCTTTCTGCGAAATTACCTTATTTCCATGGCCGGCCAATATTTTATCTCCGCGCAAGCCGACGCCCTGTCGCAGATTTCCGCGAATCTCGATCCGGTCTCTGCCGCCGGTATCGGCCTGTTCAATCCGGAGCTTTCACTGCTGACAAGCACTCTCAGCATGCCGAATATTGCTGCCTTTCCTTTGGATATCCGCCAACATATCCTCTCGGGAGAGAGGCTGATTTCCGGCCCGCACAGCCTGAAGAAACAGCCCCTGCCGCTGATGCTGTTTTCCACACCGGTCTACGGCATTCAGTCGGATAACGTCACCGGCAGCGAAATCGGCTATCTGATCGGCATCAGCCCGTTAAAAGACGATTTCTTCAACCGGCTTGAAAATGCCGTACAGCCCTATGAAAGCGAAGAAGCGCTGCTGGTCCGGCGCTCGGAAGACACCATCCGTTATATCTCCAAATGGTCGGACGAATCCCTCTCCATGCTGTCGCTTGACGGCACGCACAGCGAACTGGTCAGCCGCCGCCTACTGGACGATCCCTCTCGTTTCGTCAAAGGACTGGATTATGACGGCAACAGCGTCTATGCTGCCGCCCGCACCATCGACGGGACGGACTGGCTACTTATCAACAAAATCGACAGCACCGAAGCGCTGGCTCATATCCGCGGACATGTTGATGCGATCCGCACCGGCTATATTCTCGCCGCACTGACCCTGTCGTTTGCCATGATCGCCCTGTGGCGGCATGCCAGTGCGTTGCGTTCCAATGAAATGGCCGAACATTACCGGCAAATGGCGCATCGTATCGAAAAACACGAGCAATTGCTGGATCTGATCACCAGCGCCACCCCCGCTGGCATGGTCATCACCAACTGGGACCATGAATATTGCTATGCCAATGCCACCGCCGCCGATCATGTCCGTATGAAAAGCGAGGATCTGATCGGGCGCAGCATGCTCGGCATCCTCGGCAAGGACAATGCCGAACTTCAGATCAAAGCCAGCCGGGCGGCAGCAGCGGAAAACAAGGCACAAACCTATGTCGCGGAGGAAAAAGAAGGAGACAGGATCATCCGCGCGGTGCGTCGCCAGCATATTCCGCTTGAGAACATCCCGCTGCCAGACGAAGAGGAACGCATTCCCGGTATTCTGATCGTCGAAGAAGACATCACCGATGTCGCTAAAGCGCAGGATCTGCAAAAATCAACCCTGCGGCATCTGATCCAGACACTGGTAGATATGGTCGACCAACGCGATCCGCATGCCGCGCATCATTCCGCGTCCGTAGCGCATATCGCACGCGCCATCGCCAGGGAAATGGAACTGGACGAACCCATGATCGACACCATCCACATCGCCGGACAATTGATGAATATCGGAAAGGTCTCCATCCCCAAAGAGTGGCTGACAGCGGATTCACTCACCAAGGAACAGGTGGTCGAAATTCGTGACGCTCTGCAATCCAGCGTGAATTATCTGGAACGGGTGCCGTTTGGCGGTCCGGTCATCGAGACCATCCGCCAGTCGCAGGAACGCATGGACGGCTCCGGCCCGATGGGACTCTCGGGAGAGGATATCCTGATCTCCGCACGCATTACCGCTGCGGCCAACAGCTTTGTCGCCATGACAAGCGATCGTGCCTACCGCGCCGGGCAGGACATTGATGATGCGTTGAAAGAACTGATGCAATCCATCGACACACTGTATGACCGCAAGGTGATTGCCGCACTGGTCAGCTATATCGACAATCGCGGCGGCCGTGAAGAATGGGCAGCCATGTACAGAGAATAAAAAGAACCTGGCCAGAGATTTTCATACCATTGATTATACGGTCGAGTTTATCGAACTTCGCACCAAGTAATGCTTGATGGACACGCCAGACTGCGCATGTGATACCCTTCAGGGCATTGCTTATGCACTATCAGAAAATCAAAATTCCGCCGCTGTAATTCGTCATCCATGGAAAGATAAACTCCAAACACACGCTTCATTGCATCGACCGAAGCACGGCAGCATGCAGCATTTGTTTTCCTCTCACACACCGTTTCTTTCAATCTGCTATAGGGTGAAAAGGCCTGCGCATAAACACCCGATATGCCCAATAATATTATTGAATAAAATAAGCAATTTCTCCACATTTTCTGCCCTTTTCAGCCTTTTTTATTATAGCAGTTTTACGTGTCATTTCCTACTTCTGAGTTCATTATATAGAAGCCCGGATACACACTCTTTCGCGTACTAAAAAGCGTACTGATTCAAGACAGTTATTTTATGTACCTTCAGGTATTAAGAGAGGTAAAGAACGGGCCAGAGTTAAAAAATCATCCACTAAACAAGTATGCCGTTTGGATCATGTTTCAACGCGAGACAATCTCTGCAAAGAAAGCGTTTGGAATTTGACAGCATTTATCGCCAAAATTACACCATGCAGCAATAAAATAAGAACTGTATCCAAATCATGTATTCTGCAAGCTGTGTGAAGTGTTTGGTCTTGTGTTTCCTCCTGTTGATTGGCGGCTGGACCCTGTTGGCGATTGATACCTTTTTTCCGCACAGTCTGCAGGAACTGATGCGCTATTATGATGTGAGTGATACTGCCAGCCTGAGCCTGCTGCTGGTGACTTCCTTCTTGTTATCGACGCGTTAAACGCCTATATCCTTACCTCATCACAATGAGGAGCGCCCCATGCAATACCGTACACTCGGCAATACCGATCTGAACGTCAGCCTGATTTGCCTTGGCACCATGACCTGGGGCGAGCAGAATACCGAAGCGGACGCCCATGCGCAGCTTGACTATGCGTGGGAACAGGGCGTGAATTTCCTCGACACCGCGGAAATGTACGCCATCCCTCCCAGAGCGGAAACACAGGGACTGACCGAAGCCTATATCGGCAGCTGGCTAAACGCGCACGGCAAACGCGATGATGTAATTGTCGCTACCAAGGTGACAGGGCGTTCCACCGGATTCACCTATCTGGACCGCGGCGAAACACGGTTAAATAAGCAACAAATTCACCAGGCGGTGGAAGGCAGCCTGAAACGTCTGCAAACCGATTATATCGATCTGTATCAACTGCATTGGCCGGATCGTAAAACCAATTTCTTCGGGCAACTCGGCTATACCCATGATGAGCGCGACGACGCCATTGCGCTGGAGGACACACTCGAAGCATTACAATCGCTCATTGATGCCGGAAAGATACGGTATGTCGGCCTGTCGAATGAGACGCCGTGGGGAACGATGAAATGCCTCAGATTACATAAAACCCGCAATCTGCCGCGCATGATGTCGGTGCAGAACCCCTACAACCTGCTGAACCGCACCTATGAAGTGGGCATGGCGGAAGTCTCGATTCGCGAAGCATGCGGTCTGCTGGCCTACTCACCGCTCGCCTTCGGTACATTGAGCGGCAAATATCTCGAAGGGCGCAGACCGGAAGGACGCCGCCTGACCCTGTTTCCAGACTATAAGCGCTATCTGAACCAGGCCGGTCTCCGCGCGACGGCGCGCTATGTCGCACTGGCCAAAGAACATGGGCTTGACCCGTCGCACATGGCGCTGGCCTATATCAACAGCCGCCCCTTCCTCACCAGCAATATCATCGGCGCGACCACCATGGAACAACTCAAAACCAATATCGACAGCGTTAATGTCTCCCTATCTGATGACGTGCTGCAGGGGATCGAACAGATTCACAACGATCATCCTAATCCGTGCCCGTAAAGCCACAACAACGATTGTACAACCGTATAATTTTTGTCGCGATTTTACTAATGTGATTGTCAAAAGCATAAAAATAAGTTATTCATCTGTTTAAATAAGCTAAAAAGATATCTCACGGCAAGCGCGCAATAAACGTTACGCATGAGGTGCCTGAGGTGTTACGCAACCATTTCTTTTTCCACATTATCGTTGGTTTTACCGCTATTTGTCTGCTTCCTCTCGCCGGTGCAGAGACGGCGCATGCCCTGCGCCATAAGCTGCAGAAGCACAAAACCAAAACTGCCCCGACCTGGTACGTCGGGCTGACAGGCTCCGTGGCATTCGTCAGCGATGCGGATTATAACGAGACTGGTGGCGTATCACCACTAAACGGTACGATCGAATACGAAGATGGCTATGGCCTCACGGGAGCGGTCGGTTATCGTTTCAATCGCGGCAGTGATGTGAATCTGCGGGTGGAAGGCGAACTGGGCATTCGCCAGAACAACATGGAACGCTTTATCAGCACTACCAACAGCGTGACCAACCTAACGGATGATATCGAAGTGAAATCTAGTATGGTCAATGGTTATCTTGACTTCCCGCTGGGCGGCGGCTGGCGTCCTTATGTGGGCGCGGGCGTCGGTGCAGCCAATGTGAAAATCGACAGTGCTGATCTTGCCGTGAGCGATAATGACACCGTTTTTGCCTATCAGGGCATGGTCGGCATTTACTATCAGCCACCGAGCATGAAACAGCTTGAGATAGGCGTCGGCTATCGCTATTTCGATATTGGTGACCCCGACTTCACGACGAGTAACGTCTCAGGCTCCACCTCGGAAATCGAATATGATTCGCACAACCTCGAAGCCGGCGCACGGATTTATTTCTAGTTTCTAAAGAAGATTACGCTGCTTTTTCTGCATCTTTTTTCATAGACGCCGGCAGGGTACTGCGTAGCATCCATGCGGTTTTCTCATGGATTTCCATGCGCGCAGCAATCATGCCGAGACTGACTTCATCCTCTTCTGCCTTTGCTGCCTCAAGCGCCTGTTTCAGGCTTGCCAGCATCTGCCGATGTGAGCCGTATAAATCTTCCACCATGGCATATTGATCAAGCCCGTCTTTGGCTTCGGCAATTGTCGCCAGTTTGGCGAAGGATGAAAAGGATCCGGGTGCATATTCGCCCAGCGCACGGATACGTTCGGCGATCTCATCTACTGCCGTTGCCAGATCGGTATAGTGTGTTTCAAACATGGCATGCAGCGCGGCAAATTGCTCGCCCTCCACATTCCAGTGATAATTTTGTGTTTTCAGATAAAGCGTATAGCTATCCGCCAGAACGGTTTTCAATGCATCTGTCAGACTGGTCATCATGGGCTCCTTTCATTATGTTTTACTGAATTGACATATAGGTATCTGACAGCCTGTTTCAACTGGCTGCTGTCACTCACGGGAAAAGCGATGCTGCAGATTGACAGAGATGACAAGCATTCACCAGGTCCAGCCACTAATTAATACTGCATAGGAAAAACTGGTATTTTGTACATTTATCTTTATGTTCCCGTTGGCAGGAGGAAACCGGTATGACTGACAGAATGACCCAAACGAATACAGAACGGCATGAAACCGACGTCGCCATTATCGGTGCCGGGCCGGTGGGATTGTTTGCCGTGTTTGAACTGGGATTGCTGAATCTGAACTGCCATCTGATAGATATTCTCGATAAGCCCGGTGGGCAATGCGCCGAACTGTATCCGGAAAAACCGATCTATGACATTCCAGCCATCCCCGTCTGCACCGGACAGGAACTGACCGACAAGCTGATGGAACAGGTTACACCGTTTGATCCGGTCTTTCATTTCGGCCATATGGTTGAAGCACTGAAAAAAGAAGAGGACGGCCGCTGGACATTGACAACCGATCGCGGCTTAAGCATCACCGCCACCGTCATCGTCATCGCGGCCGGCGGCGGTTCCTTCACGCCGAAAAAACCGCCGATCAAAGGCATCGAGGAGTATGAAGGCATATCGGTCTTTTATGCCGTGCGGCAAATGGAACCGTTCCGCGACAAACGCATTATCATTGCCGGTGGCGGTGACTCGGCGCTGGACTGGACACTCAATCTCGAACCCATCGCCAGACAGATCACCCTGATCCACCGCCGCGATGACTTCCGCGCTGCACCCGATAGCGTCTCTAAAATGCGCGCGCTTGTCGAAGCCGGAAAAATGGAGTTGAAGATCGCTCAGATCACCGAACTGCATGGCGAAGATGGCCAGCTCACCTCCGTCACCGTCAAGGATAAAGACAAGAACGAATCAACCATCGCCTGCGATACGCTGCTGCCTTTCTTCGGCCTGACGATGAAACTCGGCCCGATCGCCCATTTCGGCATTCACCTGCATGAGAATCTGATCCCGGTTGATACCGAAAAATTCGAGACCGATATGTCTGGCATTTTCGCCATCGGCGATATCAACCATTATCCCGGCAAATTGAAACTGATCCTCTCCGGCTTTCACGAAGCCGCGCTGATGGCACAAGCTGCGTTCCGCTATTGCCGCCCAAATGAGAAACTGCGCTTTCAATACACCACCTCAAGTACCGAGTTACAGGAACGGCTGAAAGTGGCGTAAATATGCAGGACATCCACATTACCGTCACTGACCGCGAAGGCATCCGTCACACCCTCACCGGCCTCGATGGCTGGAGACTCATGGAAGTCATCCGCGATCACGGGCTGCCAATCAAGGCCGAATGCGGCGGCGCCTGCGCCTGCGCCACCTGCCATGTTTATGTGGCGGATTCATGGCTCGATAGATTACCGGAAAAAAGCGAGGAAGAAGAGGCCATGCTCGATGACGCCTATGCGGTGGAAGATCATTCGCGCCTGTCCTGCCAGATTATCCTCAATCAGACACTCGAAGGGCTGGACGTCACCCTGGCACCGGAGATGGATTAGTTAGTGAAACGGTGAAACGGTGAAACGGTGAAATGGTGAAACAGTTAAACGGTGAAATGGTGAAACAGTTAAACGGTAACCATCTAACCGCTTAACCACTTAACCACTTAACCGCTTAACCACTTAACCACTTAACCGCTTAACCACTTAACCACTTAACCACTTAACCACTTAACCGCCTCCCCACACACTGACCACCTCATCATACGCCGGACGCGGGCGCTCTTCGGGTTTCTCACCATAAGAGCCGATATAAATAAATCCGGCGATCTTATCTTCAAGCGTGCCGCCGAGCGCATATTTCACCTCCGCGTGATAGGCCGGCCACTCGCTCAGCCACTGCGCACCATACCCCAGCGCATGACAGCCATGCAGAATGTTCATGCACACCGCTCCGGCCGACAGTTGCTGCTCCCACTCCGGAATGCGCCCGAGCGCCGGCGTGTACAGCACTGCCAGCAGTAACGGCGCACGCATCATAATATCACGTTCAAAGGCCAGTTGCTTGTCATTGGCATCGGGATGCTGCTTTTTGAATAACTCGGCACAGAGATCACCCAGTGCCCGCTGGCCTTCCTTATGGAGAATTTTAATCCGCCACGGCGCCAGCTTGCCATGGTCCGGTACACGCATGCCGACGGTTAAAATACGCCGCAACTCTTCGTCAGACGGCGCCGGTTCCAGCAACTCCTTCGCTTTGACCGAACGGCGCGTTTCCAGATAATCGATAGGATCCATAAATACCTAGATACAGGACACGCAAAAGTAAAGGCAATGAATAAAATAAAAATGTTATATATCAAAATATAATCTTCATTTTCTGAAGTATTTTGTGAATTAGTGCTTTACAGTGGATTCCTTAACATTTATTAAGAATTATCTGAATAACATGAACAACCTCTTGGGATAGCGGGGCGTTTCACAATGCATTATCTGGTCACCGGCGGCTGTGGTTTTATCGGATCGCATCTGGCAGCATCGCTGCTGGCCGACAGGTTCAGGGTGACGGTGCTGGACAATCTCTCCAGCGGAGAGCGCGACAAATGTCCGGAGGGCGCCACCTTCATCGAAGGTGATATCCGCGATTACGACACGGTCTCGCAGATCATGCATGAGGTGGGCGGCTGTTTTCATCTCGCCGCCGTCGCCTCGGTCGGACAATGCAACAAGGCTTGGCGCGACACACATACCGCCAATGTCACCGGC
>JANQJY010000024.1 GCA_028281385.1 Rickettsiales bacterium
CCAGCAATGTTACCGGCAACGACCACAGTCCGGTCCAAAACAGAAGCGGCATAATTGGCGTCTGACCGATCTGTTTCATATAGATATTCGCCGCGGCCCAGGCGAGTGCGCCCAGCACCGCCAGCAGAAATGCCAGTTCATGATCGCTCACACCCGGCGTACCGGCGACAATGATAATGCCGCAAAAGGCGATCGTCATGCCCAGCGTGCGCCATGGGCCGAGATGGTCTTTTAAAAACACCGCGCCGAGTACACAACTGAACGGCGCACCAAGCTGGATGGCAATGACGGTGGTGGAAATATCCAGCCCCAGCCAGATGGCGCTGAACACCAGCGTAAAATGCAGCGAAACCATGATAATGGAGAGGATAAACAACTGCCGCATCGGCAGTATGTTGTTGCGCGCAAACGGTAAAAGCAGCAGCGACACCAAGACATAGCGCAGAAAAATAGTGAAAAAAGGCGGAAAATGCAGCAGCGAAAATTTCGATGCCGCAAAATTTCCGCCCCACACCAATGCCACCAAAATGGCCATGGCTGCGGCAAATAATGTGATAGTCTGCTGCTTTTCCAACTTATTCTCCATTCCCAAATCGTCTCGACACAGGTCTTACATATTTTCATCTGGATTTTACCCACAGAATTTGTTATTCTGCGCGTCCGGTCAAAAAAAGAGGGCTAAAGCAAGCTCTAGCCCACAAGTCGCTCGGCAAGCAACTGGTCTCCGGCTCACGCCGGAATTTCAATATCAAAAGGCGTTTGCGCGTTTCGCGTCAGCGCCTTTTTTACTCCTCTCCCTGCAAATCGCATCATAGGCGGCGTTAATCGCTGCCAGTTGCGACGTCATCTGTTCCATGGTGTCGGCCGATGCACCGCTCGCATGCGCCACATCCGGATGGTATCTGCGGGTCAGTTCCATGTGATAACGCTTCAGCGCCTCATCGCTCACCCCACGCGACACATCCAATACACGATACGGATCGTAACGCGTCTGGGAAGCATAACCGGCCATCATGCGGCGAAAAGCAAAGCGCGACAATGAAAACTCCCGCGCGATCGTCCATAAATATCGGCGTTGCACCTCCGTAATAACACCATCCGCCGCGGCGATCTTGCACAAACGCTCCAGCACTTCCTGATATAAAGGCCGTTTGCCGGGAAACAGCCGGACAATCTGGCGTGCATAATGCTCCGGCGTCGTGCCTTCATTCATTGCCATCAAAAACAGCGAGCGTATCTTGGTATCCTGCTCCGCCGAAATCGGAAAGACTTCCCTGAACACCCAATATTGCTGTTTTGACATGGGCTGCGTCTGTTGTGCCAGTCTAGCGGACAGCGCAATGACTGCAAAGGTGAAAGCAGTCTGACGGGCCTGTTCGGTCAATCCGTCCACCACCGCTGTCTTCGTCGCTACCGTGTCGCTTCCTTTCAGATACGCCCGCACAGAAGCGAGAGATAGCCTCCCTGTCTCGCTACTATATATTGAATGTTTCTCGTATAAATCTGCAGACATAAATCGGTTGTGATCTTTGCAACGGTTGTTGTTATTCTTTGCTTAACCACTATATATAGAGAGCGTTTCGGACACGCAACCATATTTTGTGGCAATTCTGAGTAAAAAAATAGTTAATGCCGATCTGTTGCGTAAATGGCACATATCAAGATATTGTATAGGCAAATTTTGCCAGTATACAATAACAACGCTTGATTGCACACAGGCGCAACAATGAAACATATCTACTTCATGACAATAAATGAGCCGGGTACGGCAGGTACGGGCCAGAGCGTGGCCCTACCCCTCTTCGCTCATGATCTGCTTTTTAGCTTCAATCATCAACGCGTCCATTTCCGCGCGCAATGCCGTTTGATCGACCTGCACACCAGCCGCCTGAAAATCGGCCAGCACTTTGCGCAGTACATCGTCATCGCCCGGCTCGTCGAAATCGGAAATCACCACATCCTTGGCATATTCATCAATGTCCTCACCGGTTTTGCCCATTTTCTGCGCCGCCCAGATTCCCAGCAGCTTGTTACGCCGGGCCTGCACCTTAAACTGCAGTTCCTGATCATGGGCGAATTTCTTTTCAAATGCATCCTGACGGTCATCGAAACTGGTCATGGCCTCTCCTCATCCTGTGTGGTTTCATATGATATAGGGAAGGAAAATCCATTTGTCAGCAGGAATCATTGCCTTTTTCCACGGCAATTATACAGCCTGCTGCCGCGAAATCATTTGCCTCTGCCCTGCGAATTCTTTACAAATCGCCTTAGAGTATTGCGAGGATGACATGAGTTCCAAAAAACCCATTTATGAGGGCAAGGCTAAGAAACTGTTCGAAGGCCCCGATCCCGGCACGCTGATTCAGCATTTTAAAGATGATGCGACCGCCTTTAACAATAAGAAAAAAGGCACAATCAGCGGCAAGGGCATTATGAACAACCGCATTTCAGAGTTTCTGATGACGCGGCTAGGCGAGATGGGCGTGCCGACGCATTTCATCAAAAACATCAATATGCGTGAACAGCTGGTGCGCGCGGTGGAAATTATCCCGCTGGAAATCATCATTCGCAACTATGCCGCTGGAACCTTTGCCGAACGCTTCAAGGCCGTGGAGGGCGAAGCCATCGGCATGCCGATCATCGAATATTGCCTGAAGAATGACAAGCTCGGCGATCCGTTCATCGCCGAGGAACATATCTACGCCTTCGATATCTGCGAGCCGATCGAGTTGGAGGAAATCCGTCATTACGCCTTGCGCGTCAATGATTATCTTAGCGGTCTGTTCTATGCGTCCGGTATCAAGCTCATCGATATGAAACTGGAGTTCGGGCGTTTTTATGAGGGCGAGTATGTCTCGGTCATCCTCGCCGATGAAATCAGCCCCGATACCTGCCGTCTGTGGGACCTGGAGACCGGCGATCCCATGGATAAGGACCGTTTTCGCAAGGACCTCGGCAAAGTCGATGAATATTACCGCGAGGTGGCCTCGCGGCTGGGCGTCTATGTCGGAGCGGAAATCGTCGAGGCTTCCTTCACCGCCGCTGCCAAACCGCGCATTACCAAAAAAACCACCGCTAAAAATGCACCGGCTAAAAAAGGCTCTTCGCAAAAAACCGGAGCGCGCAAACCGGCCAGCCGTAAGAACAGTAAAACTACCCCGAAGGAAAAGAAATAATGAAGGCGCAGATTCATGTTACTCTGAAAGACGGCGTGCTCGACCCACAGGGCAAAGCTATTGAGACAGCCTTGGATCATCTGGGTTACGGTAGCGTCGGCAATGTGCGCCAGGGCAAGTTTTTCGAGTTGGAGCTTGATGCTAAAAACCGCGAAAAAGCCGAAACCATGCTGGAAGAGATGTGCAGCAAACTGCTCGCCAACACCGTGATTGAAAACTACTCCTACGAAATTCTGGATGCGTAGCGGCGTTGTCATATTTCCCGGTTCCAACTGTGATCGCGATGTCATCACCGTCGCAGCACAGGCCGGACTGGCGCCCGAGCCGTTATGGCATGGCGATGCCTCCATCCCCGCTGGATGTGATCTGATCATCCTGCCGGGTGGTTTTTCTTACGGCGATTATCTGCGTTGCGGCGCTATGGCCGCACATTCACCGATTGTGAAAGAGGTGGTAGCGTTTGCCCGTTCCGGCGGGCTGGTGCTCGGCATCTGCAACGGTTTTCAGGTGCTGTGCGAAACCGGTCTTCTCCCCGGTACGATGATGAAAAACGATCATCTGAGATTCAACTGTAAAGAGGTGTGGCTGCGTGTGGATACCAACGCCTCGGCTTTCGCCTCGGAATATGAACAGGCAGGTATTATCAACATCCCCATTGCCCATCATGACGGCAGCTATTATGCCGATGACGACACCGTCAAAGCGCTCGAAGATGAAGATCGCATCGCCTTTCGCTATGTGCATGCGGACGGGACGCTCGACAAAGCCGCCAATCCCAACGGCTCGGTGGGTAACATCGCCGGGGTGTATAATGAGAGCCGTAACGTGCTCGGCCTGATGCCGCATCCCGAACGCCATGCCGACCCGCTCACCGGCGGTATCGACGGGCTGAAACTGTTCCATTCCATCGTGAATTATATTCATTGACTCTGCTACAGTAGCTTCTGCGCTAACGTATTAACACACTAAAATGTCATACAATTATCACACTTCTTCCGTAAGGGAGTTATATAATTCTAATAGTTGCAGTAGGAGTTAAGACATTAACAGCAAAAGAGGCACGGTATGGCGGACTCACCCTCCCCCAAAACAACAGAAACATTACCGCGCTGGGACTTAACCGAATATTATAAGGGTGTGGACGATCCGAAAATTGACGAGGATTTGAAGGAAGACCTGCAAACCGCCATTGCATTTGAGGAGAAATATAAAGGTCGCGTGGCTACACTAAACGCCGATGAATTAGCGCGGGCGATTCAAGACTATGAAGCGCGTCATGCAAGACCAACTTCGCCGCTCATGTATGCCCGCCTGATGAAAGCGATTCACCAAACCGATCAGTCCGTGGGGGCACTGCAATCAAAAACACAGGCTAAAGGAACAGAAGTGGTTTCTCATCTTCTATTCTGGCCATTGGAACTGCAGAAGCTGGATCCTGAAAAGCTGGAAGAAATGTATGAGGAATCGGCTGCGCTGAAGCATTATAAACCTTATTTAGGCAAGATTCTGAAGGAAACACCTTACACGCTTTCTGACGAAGTGGAAATGGCGTTGAAAAAACGCGGTCCTGCGTCAACAGGTCCTGCATTACACCGCTTGTATCAGGAACATAAAGCCGCCAGACGCTTTCCCTTTCCCGATGCATTGCTGAAAAAAGAGGATGAAGAAATGCTGGCGAAATGTAAAGAACGGGAAGGCGCTGCCAAACAGGATGGAATAAGTATGCTGACAGAGACGGAAATTCGTAAATACGCAGCGGAAGGCGAGACAGAGGCTATACGCGAAGCGGCATACCGGTCTTTAATGAAAGTATATGCTGAGGGAGCACATAAGCCGGGTTCCCCGGCTTTCATCATGAATTCTCTGTTATGGAATCAGCAAATCAGCGATGACGACCGTGGTTTTAAGCGACCGGACAGCGCCAGGCATCTGAGTAATGATGTAGAACCGGAACTGATAGATATGTTGGTGGAAACAGTAAAAGCCAATTATGGAAAGATATCGCATCGCTATTTGAAGCTGAGAGCACGGCTATTCGGTGGTGATACACTGGAGCCATGGAATCAGTCCGGTCCATTACCGGATGCACCAAAAATCACATTCAGTTGGGAAGAAGCCAGGGACATCGTTCTGGAATCCTACCGCGAATTTTCACCTGAAATGGCCGAAATTGCGCAAATGTTTTTCGACAAAGGCTGGATTGATGCTGAGCCCCGCGAAGATAAACGGGGAGGCGCTTTTGCGGCGTCAAACAAAGCATCCAGTCACCCGCACCTGTTTATGAATTTCCATGGGACAGCAAATGATGTGACAACACTGGCACATGAGCTCGGCCATACCATTCATCAGTGGCTGGCAGTACAAAAACAAGGAGACTTGATGGATGCTACATCATTGACCTTTGCGGAAACGGCTTCGACCTTCGGCGAAACCGTCGTATTCAAAAAAATGCTCTCACATGTAAAAGACCCCAAACAACGAAAAGCCCTATTGGCAAATAAAATCAGTCAGGCGCTGGCAACTATCTGTGGCCAGATTGCCTATCATGATTTTGAAACGAAGATTCATGCCGAGCGTAAAGAGGGAGAGATTTCACCAAAACGTTTTGCCGAATTATGGAAGGAATCGCATCGTGAACGCACCGGTGGATGGGTAACAGAACATGAATGTAATACAGGAGACCGCTGGGGAGGTATCCCTCACTTTTTTGGATCACCCTTCTATGTTTATGCCTACGCTTTTGGTGATCTGTTAGCGACCAGCCTGTATAAGAAGTTCGAAACAATGAAAGCAGAAGGTAGGGGCGGTGAGTTTGAGAAAAAGTATCTTGATCTGCTGTCCGCTGCCAGTACGGAGCATCACAGCGAAATGCTGCCCAAGCGCTTTGGGCCGGAGTTTGATTTGAATAAGCGCGAATTCTGGCAGGGTGGTATAGATGTCATTTCCGGGATGATCGATGAGTTAGAGCAGTTGGTTGAGGCAGAGAAAACACCAAAATCCAGTGTTTCAGCCATTCATACCGAAGCAAAAAAACAAACACAGAAAATTGAAATAATTATCACATTGTAGTGAGAAGAATAACAATAGACTCTATGACTGTCATAAAACTGACATAAAACTCTGCTATTCTGGGATTAGCTGGAAAAACAGGAGTGAGAGCTGTGTCAGAACCGATCATCATCCGATCCCCCGACGAACCGACCGTCTGGAACCGCTATACCGTCACCGGCGCGCTGCTGGGAGCATTGCCTGCACTGGCCGTAGTTGCCGGAAGCGCTTTTATTACCGGTGGACTCTCTGCACTGGCAACCCTGACCCCGTATATCGCCGGACTGGCAGGAGCCAGCATCCTCGGCGGTGCGGTTGCCGGAGGTTTGTATGGCAAGAACGAAATGGAAAAATCCTATTATCAGGGCAAAACCGTGACGCCACCGCATTGGGCCAATAACGATCTGGTCGATGGCGTGTTGGTAGGCATTGGGCTAACCTTAGCCACAGTAGCAGGTATGGGTCTTATAGCTGGAGCAGCAGCCGTAACAACAGCAACAGGATTGACGTCTTTAGCAGCGGGAGCCATTGGTTTTGGCATCGCCGGTACGCTCGGTCTTGGCTATGCCGCAGGACGGCGCGGCTATGACCGGCTGGCCAAAGATTACCAGAACGCACAGGCGCTGCATACGCTACAGCATAACCGGTGGCAACAGCGAGCGCTGGACAAGTCGACCGGCAACCCAACTATTAACGTATCTGATATAAAACGGCTCAATGAAAAGTTAAAAATGGGAAAAAGGGATTCTTATGTCGATTTCCTGGAAGAGTCGCGCAGAACAGATGAAATAGATAAAACTGTAGGCATGTAGCGTCTCTGTGAAACAAGCGAAACAAAGTTAACATTTTAACTATTTATTAAGACAACTGCAATACAATAAGTAAAGTAAGACGACAATAACAACCCCCGTGATTAGGGAGGCAGGCAGATGAATGTAGCAGTAGACAAAGCTGCAGATTATGTAGCTGGCGCCAGAGAAAGTTTTGCATTGGCCGCCAGTCATCTTTCAGGCAATCAAAAGTTCGACATAACCAGAGCTGTAAATAGCATGAATGAAGGGTTGGCTAATCTGGGTCTGACAGAAGCGCCTCCTGCATTAAAACCAGGTGCACAAGATTTATCGCCAGAAATGAGAGCTGCCGTAGAGCAATACAGATCAGATAATGGGCCAGTTGCTCACGATGCTGGGTCTACAGCTAATCTTGCGGTTCCTTCGCCATCTGGGGACCGTACTCCAAGCTAACCCGCCTCTTGCCATTTTCCAAGGTTGCTTTATGCTGCGCGCAATACTAACCGCGCAATTGTAACCTATGACTCAAGCTGCTGTTTCCGAACCATCCGGCGAGCCCGCCATCACCAAAGAGATCATCGATGCCCATGGGCTCACCGATGACGAATATGTCCGCATTCAGACAATTCTCGGACGCGCACCCAATCTGGTCGAGCTGGGTATTTTTTCGGTGATGTGGTCCGAGCATTGCTCTTACAAGACCACGCGCAAATGGTTATCGACCCTGCCGACCGAAGGACCGCAGGTGATTTGCGGGCCGGGCGAGAATGCCGGCGTTGTCGATATCGGCGAGGGTCAGGCAGTGATTTTCAAAATCGAAAGCCATAATCACCCGTCTTATATCGAACCTTTTCAGGGCGCGGCGACCGGCGTCGGCGGCATATTGCGCGATGTCTTCACCATGGGCGCACGCCCGGTCGCACTGATGAACAGCCTGCGCTTCGGCGAGCCGCAACATCCGAAAACGCGGCATCTGCTTGGCGGTGTCGTCGGCGGCATCAGTTTTTACGGCAACTGCGTCGGCGT
>JANQJY010000057.1 GCA_028281385.1 Rickettsiales bacterium
TCCGCGCTTGTTTGAAACGCCTAAAAACACTCACGCGCAAATGGCATTATCCGCAACGCCGATGATCTCACGCAGCATGATGGCCCCTGGTATTATGAAATGCAGGAGCTGGGCTATCATTACCGGCTGACCGACATACAGGCGGCGCTGGGACAAAGCCAGATGAAACGGCTGGACAGTTTCATTGCCCACCGTCGGGCATTGGCCGCGCGCTATCACCAATTGCTGGCGGGTCTGCCGCTTGATCTGCCGCCTGAAAATCCTCATTCCGGCTGGCATTTATATGTGATTCAGCTGCAGAACTCCTCCCGCCGCAAAGACATATTTGAAGGGTTGCGCGCCGCACAGATCGGGGTGAATGTGCATTATATCCCGATTCATCTGCAGCCTTATTACCGGCAGTTCGGATTCAAACCCGGTGATTTTCTCGAAGCCGAAGCCTTGTATCAGGCGGCGATTTCACTGCCGATCCATCCGCGCCTGAGCGAAGCGGATCAGAATTATATCTGCGATACGCTGCGGGGTCTGCTTGGCTAAACTCGCACTCGGTACGGCGCAGCTAGGCATGGCCTACGGTATGGCCAATCGCCGGGGTGATGTGGGCAATGAACAGGCCGTCTCTCTGATCAGACAGGCCATCGGGCAAGGCATTGACTGGATCGATACCGCCCGCGCTTACGGCGAAGCGGAACGCCGTATCGGCCTGGCATTGCAGGACCAGACAGATGATCACCTCACCATCGCCAGCAAATTATCGCCCGGGGCAGAGGATGCGGCTTCCGCCAGAACCTCCATCGAAACGTCACTTGAAAAACTACAATGCAACTCGTTTGACGTGCTGATGCTGCATCGCTTCGAACATCGCCTCAATCCGGCTATCTGGTCCGTGCTTTCAGACTATCGGGACAAACATATCATCCGGCGCCTGGGCGCTTCGGTACAATCGCGCGAGGAAGCCAACGTCGCCATGGCGGATCCGGCGATAGAGGTGATACAGCTGCCCTGCAATCTGCTTGACTGGCGCTGGCACGACATGAAAAAACCCAGAGATACCCTGCATATTCAAGTACGAAGCGCTTTGCTGCAGGGCGTATTCATGCTGCCTGCCGATCAGTGGCCGAATGTTATTGCCACCGATGCCGCACAACGCTATCTGGATCGCATACATACGCTGGCGAGTAGGTATGCAAACGGCTCTGTCCCTGCCCTGGCTTACGGTTATCTGCGCGCGCTGGAGTGGGTGGACAGCATCGTTATCGGTATGGAAACGCCGGAACAGCTGGCCGAAAACAGCGCGTTATTTTCCGAACCCCCCTTGTCCGACGAGGCGGTGGATGCGGTTCAGAAAGCATTTGCCGACACGCCGGAAGCATTGTTAAATCCAGCCTTATGGTAGCGGTTTCAGATTGGCATGTGGTCGCCATGATTCAGGCGCGGATGGGCTCTTCCCGTCTGCCCGGTAAAGTGCTCAAGCCGCTGGGCGACAAGCCGGTGCTGCAATGGATGATCGATGTCGCCCACGCCATTCCTTACGTCGATCAGGTGATTGTCGCCACCTCGACGGAACCTGCAGATGATGCTGTTGAAAACTGGTGCAAAACGCAGAACGTCACCTGCTTTCGCGGTAATGAAACCGATGTGCTGCAGCGTTTTTATGACGCCGCCACACAGTACCACGCCACGCATATTCTGCGCCTTACCGGCGATTGCCCGCTGCTCGATCCTGCCATATGCGGCGCGGTGATCTACCGGCTGCTGCATTCCGAAGCGGATTATG
>JANQJY010000114.1 GCA_028281385.1 Rickettsiales bacterium
GGGGGTGAATGACCGTAGCGCAGAGGCGCTCGGCGCCGTGCTCGATTCGCCGCATCCCGCCGTGGTGGATGCTGACGGGCTCAACATCTGGGCCGGCAATCCCGACGGCCTGTGCGATCTGCTGCGGGAGCGAGACGCGCCCACTATTCTCACGCCGCATGAGGCCGAGTTTACACGCTTATTCAACCACACACACATCGACATGGATGCCAGTCGTGACGTCCGCGCCCGACAGGCGGCCGAATTGACCCACAGCGTCATACTGCTCAAAGGTCACCGCAGCGTGATCGCCGCACCGGATGGCCGGACAGTCATCAATGAAAACGCGCCGGAATGGCTGGCCACCGCCGGTTCGGGCGATGTGCTAAGCGGTATCTGCGCCGCCTTTCTCGGCCATGGCATGAGCGCGTTCGACGCCGCCTGCGCCGCCACCTGGCTGCATGGCGAAGCGGGCACTATCTGCGGCTTTGGTCTTATTGCCGATGATCTTCCCGGCAGCTTGCCGGAGATCCTGCAAAAACTCTATGACTCTGCCGATGGCTGATCCGCTCCAACAGGCCATCGCAGCACTCCGCGCGGGAAAACTCGTCGCGCTGCCGACCGAGACCGTCTATGGCCTTGCCGCCGATGCCTGTAATGACCGCGCCGTACAGGCGATTTACGATCTCAAAGGCCGCCCGTCGCACAACCCGCTGATCATCCATGTGAACGGGCTAAGCATGACCGCCGCCTATGTCGACATCACGCCGCTCGCTGAACGGCTGGCCAAACAATTCTGGCCGGGCCCATTGACACTGGTGCTGGATAAACGCAGCGATTGCCCGATCTCCCCGCTGGCATCCGGCGGCGGCGAAACACTGGCGGTGCGCATGCCGGACCATCCGCTCGCACAGGCGGCAATCGGCGGCGTGGGTGGCGGACTCGCCGCGCCCAGCGCTAACCGCTCCGGCCATGTCAGCCCGACCCGTCCCAGGCATGTCCGCGCCGAATTCCCCGAAGCCGATCTGTTGATCCTCGATGGCGGGGCCACCGCTGTCGGCATCGAATCCACCGTCGTTGATGCACGCGGCGATGCTCCCATTATCCTCCGTCCCGGCAGTATAACGGAGGAGATGTTAAAAGAAGCTATTTACCCCCCTCTCACTCTCCCCCCTAAGGGGGGAGAAGCGCCGAAGGCGCAGTGGGGGGTACCAAAAGCACATTCCCTGCACATCATCCAAAATGCCCGGAAATTGCGTAAAAACCTGACCGATGCCGAAACATTTCTGTGGTCTGTTCTGCGCAACAAACAACTGGACGGATTTCGCTTCCGCAGGCAAATGCCGGTAGGACGCTATATTGCCGACTTTGCCTGTCTGGAGCCCAGACTGATCATTGAACTGGATGGCGGACATCATGAAAAACAAAAAGATGAAGAACGTACTGCCTTTCTTAAAGCAGAAGGATTTAATGTGCTGCGTTTTTGGAATCACGAAGTACTGGAGAACATTGAAGGTATCATTGAGGTGATACGGGAGAGATTACATAATTTTAATATCCCCCTCTCTGTTCAGGCTTCGCCTTCGCTTTCTCCCCCCTTAGGGGGGAGAAGGAGCGTAGCGACAGAGGGGGGGATGTATACATCCCTCTCTCCCGGCCTTCTCTCATCGCATTACGCGCCTTCCATTCCGCTGCGCAGAAATGTGACGGAAGTCTTGCCGGACGAAGCCCTGCTTGCCTTCGGCCCTGATCCGCTTACCGGTGCAAAAACCGTGCTGAATCTCAGCATATCCGGTGATCTTGAAGAGGCAGCGGCAAATCTCTATGCGTCTCTGAGGCAACTCGATACGCCGGAACACCGCGCCATCGCCGTCATGCCGATCCC
Organism: Rickettsiales bacterium; assembly: GCA_028281385.1. Taxonomy (GTDB): domain Bacteria; phylum Pseudomonadota; class Alphaproteobacteria; order Rickettsiales; family UBA3002; genus JANQJY01. The sequence goes on from JANQJY010000114.1 coordinate 1,865, forward strand.
CGAAACAGGCATCGGCAGGGCCATCAACGACCGGCTCAGACGCGCTTCCGGCTCATAAATGTCACGCAATTGTCATGTGTCACCCGGCATGGTATCAATTAATATGGCTGTAGGCAATCTATAGACTGCAGTACACAGGATGGGATGAAATGCCAAAGGACAACTATGCATCGAGCGAACCTTCTACACACATCACCGATATGGTGAGTCCCTCAGGCTCCAAGCAGCATCGCCCACAGGACACTCCCGAGGCTAAACTGCTCGATCTGTTTGAGCAGCTGAGACATCAGGGCATTAGCCATACAATACTGGCAGAAGCGCTGAATCATTCCGGTCTGGAGTTTGAGCGAAGGCAGAAGTTTGGCGACCACCACAAACACATTACCCGTAGCGCAGTTTCCGGCTTTGCAGACCGCTTAAAAGAAGCGGTGAAACAGGGAACCCCGCCTTCTCTTGGCGTATTTGCCACTGTCTTTGCCAGTCGCAAAAATGCGCAAAACGCATGGGACAGCCTGCCGAAAGCGATCGAAGAAATCAATAAGCAGCGGACGGAAGCCCGGCGAAAAGGGGCATATCGCTCACAGGAAATAAAAGTGAATTTACAAAGTAAGCGATTACAAGCACTGCACACACAATTCACCGAAGACGCGGTTAAATGGGCAGAAGCAATTCAGTCAGAGCATAAGGAATACATGCAGCGCTCTTATACTAACCGCAAAGCATTGCACAGCAGATAACCATCTCCTCCGCTCATGCACTGCGCGCATCGATGTTCAGCGCATGCACCGGCCCGGCGAGTTCTTCCTTCAACACGTCATAAACCATGCGATGACATTCAACACGTGATTTGCCATCAAAAACATCCGCCACGAGGGTGACTTTGAAATGTGTCTGCCCGCCCGGTTTGGCGCCCACATGGCCAGCATGGCGCGCCGAATCATCGATCACCTCTAAAAAAGAGGGAGAAAATGCTGTTTTCAGTCTGGATTCTATATCTGCAGCTACCGTCATCCTATCCATCGGCTTTCCATGAATTTTTTCTCAAATTGAGAAAAGCTATCTCAATTTGAGAGATCATTCAATCTGAAACACCAAACTCGTAGTTAGTAGACATTGCACCAATTTTAACTATATCATATAAATAGTTAATATTTATTACTTTAAAAAAATCAGGATAAACCCCGAGTTTTTGGCACGGCCATTGCTCTTTCTACTCACAAGGAGTTAATAAAAAATGGAGAAGACCATGAGTAGAAAGACTACGGAAATGCAGGCGATCGACCGTTTCGTCGGTAAGAAGATCAAGTGGTATCGCATCCAGAAAGGCTTGTCGCAGCATTCGCTCGCAAAAGAGCTGGGGATCAGTTACCAGCAGCTGCATAAATATGAAAACGGCTCAAACAGCGTATCTGCCAGCCGTCTGGCGGAAATCAGCGTCCAGCTTGGGACACCAGTCGAGAAATTCTTCGAAGGCTATTCCGATACAGGGCCAACGGATGAGCTGATGAATGAAGAGGTCCACCGCCAGCAGTTGCAACTAGCAAAATACTTCAATCAGATCACCAATCCGAAACAGCGCGATGCCATCCACACTATGATTCGCGTGCTGGCTAATGAGGAGTAAAAGGGATAAGAGACGCGTAAAAAATCCTCGTCTCTCGCTCCCCACCCCTTTATACTCATCACATGGCACGGGGAAAATCATATCGCTATGGTGATCAGCATCTGGAGGACACTACTGCTCCCAAAACCACTTGCACAGTGGAAGGCTGCAACAATCCGGGCGAGTATAAAGCGCCGGTCTCGCGCGACAGGCCGAATGATTACCAATGGCTGTGCAGGGAGCACATCGCCGAATTCAACAAAAAATGGGATTATTTCTCGGGCATGAGCCAGGCTGAAATCGAACATTTTCAGCGCGATGCCATTACCGGTCACCGCCCGACTTGGCGTAATGACATGAAAATGGAATATCATCCTTTCCGCGCCCATGAAGCGGTGGATGCCTTTATGCGCGATCTGGGCATGGACGGTCGTACAAAACCGCCGGCTCCGCTGCCGCGCAAACAGCGCGAGGCGCTGGCCGAGTTCGATCTGGAGCATCCGACCACGCTGCACGAGATTAAAACGACCTATAAAAAACTGGTAAAGCAATTCCACCCCGATGCCAATAAAGGCGACAAACAAGCCGAAGACCGTTTTAAGAACATCACGGCGGCGTATCATGTGCTGGTCGAATGTTATGGTGAGTAGATGGCGAAAGGCCCGGCGGGAGGATCAATCCGGATAGTGATAATCAAACAGTTCAGGATCGCTGAACTTCTTCGCACCTTCGGCTTCGCCTTTGAAACGCTGGTGCATGGCGGAGGCAATATATTGCGCCGTCGCGTGATGCCGCCACAGCACCTGCTCCAGCCGTGCGAAGGAGGCGAGATCGGCTTCCGTCGGCTGGTAGCGCTTGTCCCGCTTATACTTATACGCTATTTCCACTGCCTGATACACCAGGCCGATGGCTTCCTCCAGCGGCGGTTTCGATTTCTTTTTAAACAGTCTCATTGTCAATAATTGCATGGTCTGCACCCTTTCATTCGGTTGAAATGAAAACGGCACCAATGCCTTCACACGGGTGCCGGGGTGTTAAGAAGTCACATAAACATGACCGCGACGCCTTTACCGCGAGCGGCTGTTGTATAACGCCGCCACCCCGACGCATAAGCGTGAGGTGGCAGTTTGGTAACGGCAGTGCCACTGCCGGTTTATGAGAGGTTCTTAAGCCCCAGGATGCCCTACATCGGACATCCTGCGCCCAGCATAGCCGCAAGCGGGCAAAAGGGAAAGATAAAACGGTCCGGACAGCTTATCCGTCATTCCCCGAATTGACTCTTTGGAGTCTCTCGCACTTGTTGCTTGTCACCCCGCACTTGTTGCGGGGTCTCGTGCCTCTTGCCTGAGATCCCGTGTCAAGCACGGGACTGCGCTTCGCTTGATTCCAGGGGAATCCGGAACCTCTTTGCTGGATTGCCTTAGAATCGACTATGTCGATTCAGGCAATGACGATGTTATTTATCCTGATGGCATACACGGCTTAATCATCCATCGAAACAGGGAGGCTACACTACCGGCGGAAGATTTATGTCCGGTGTAAAACCGTCTACGTGGATATGCGATAAATCACTGTGTTTGCTGGCATCTTCAATGTCCAGTCCGACGATATGGCCGGATGCGTCAAAATCCACTACAATTCCGGGCGCAACTTCTGCCGATTCCACACTGGTTTTCGGTGACAGTGCAATATACAGCGAATCGGTTTCCTTATCGTATGAAAAATCCATTAATGGCCTCTTGGTTTGAATCCACGGTCCAAGAATGCATTATGCACTATATCCTCCTCAAATACAACGCGAAGATATTTATCATATTCGGCAATATAGATATAATGCCGGACACGCCCATTAGGCTGTTTTTCCGTATGGATAGGGTTTTGCCATGCTTCCGTTAACCATTCGTCTTTCAAATAAGGCCTTCGCTTTAATACACTATTCACATAATAGGGCGATTTTTTCATGGATGGAAGGTAACGAAGTGTCATGTCGTTAGCAAGCCTGCAGCAGAATACTGGACTCCGGACGCCGAACTCTTTATAACTATTCCATATGCTGAAAAGCCCTTCAGAGATTATGGACCGTTTGTGCGGCACCTTTGAGCCGATGCATCATCAGTGGATGGCGGTCATGCCGGATGACAGCTTGCTCTGGCCAAAAACCCAGGGGAAAAGCGCGGCAGACATTCTGGTGGACGACATGAATCATATTGGTCATTTTTTTGCGGATTGCGATAAGCTCGGCCAGAGGTCGGAATATGCGCTGATTGCCGAATGCATTGCCCATATCCGCCTGCGCAGCAGCAATCTGCCGCAGCATGCGATGCTGGAAGCACAGCTTGAGAAAGCCCTGGAAGAAGTCAGGCATTTTGCGGATGGTCACCCTGCCCGCCTGGTGAATGAGACTCCGCAATTTCATACGCCGCTTTCGTGGAAACTCGCGCATCAACTAATCTTTGAATATGGCAAGGGATCGCCCGCCGCGTTGGACGCACTGAAAGTCTGTTTCCACGACATCGCTGATTTATTTCTCCTGCGCGACGGCAATCTGACCCGCGAAGAAGATGATCAATTAAGGATATTCAATGCAGCATTTGGTGAATAAGCAACTCGCACCAAAAAAGAAGGCCGGTACGAAGAAAGCCGCTACGCGTAAAACCAGTACGCGCAGCAGTAAAAAAACACAGGCTGATGGCCCGTTGCCTTCCAAAGAAGTGTCGGTGAAAAAACTCTTCGGATTGGAGACGGACCTGAAAGTCTCTGCCTTTGCCCGCACTGACGAGCATGTACCCGAGATCGACGATTCCTATCAGTTTGATTATGACACCACGATGGCGGTCCTCGCCGGATTCGAGCATAACCGCCGCGTGTTGATTCAGGGCTATCACGGTACCGGTAAATCGAGCCATGTCGAGCAGATTGCCGCGCGTCTCAAATGGCCATGCGTGCGCATCAATCTTGATTCGCATATCAGTCGGATCGATCTGATCGGCCGCGATGCGATCGTACTGAAAGACGGCAAGCAGATCACCGAATTTCAGGAAGGGATTATCCCCTGGGCATTAGGACGGCCGATGGCGCTGGTGTTTGATGAGTATGACGCCGGGCGGCCGGATGTGATGTTCGTGATTCAGCGTCTGCTCGAAGCGCAGGGCAAACTCACCCTGCTCGATCAGAATCAGGTGTTGACGCCACATCCCTGTTTCCGCATTTTCGCAACGAGCAACACCGTGGGGCTGGGCGATTCGACCGGGCTATATCACGGCACGCAGCCGATCAACCAGGGCCAGATGGACCGCTGGAATATTGTCACCACGCTGAACTATCTGCCCGCCGAACGCGAAGAGGCGATCGTGCTCGCCAAGCTGCCGAAATACCGCACCGGCAAAGGCAAACGCACCGTGGCCTCGATGGTGGCGATGGCGAATCTGACGCGCCAGGGCTTCATGCAGGGTGACCTGTCCACCGTCATGTCGCCGCGCACCGTTATCAGCTGGGCCGAGAATGCACAGATTTTCGACGATGTCGATCATGCCTTCCGTGTCAGCTTTCTCAATAAATGCGATGAGATGGAACGCGCCACCGTCTGCGAATATTATCAGCGCTGCTTTAATGTGGATTTAGAGGATGTGGCGTAACCGCTATGTCTGAGACAGACAATCTCCGCGCCTTCCTTTCCCTGCAATCTATCTGTGCGCAGGCCGTCTCGGGCGAAAAGGACATCGAGGTGATTACCGGCAATGCAGTGTTCTCCGACGCGTTACGACAGCGCAAAACTATTTCCATTTCCCAGGCGCATGCGGAGGATGACGACGACCCGCAGCGTTATATCCGCGGCCAGGTCGATCTGGCGGCGCTGGTATGGAAATATCACGATCCGGCGATTCATCACCGCCAGCGTCCGCGCGACGAACAGGCGGCAGCGATTTTTGACACGCTCGAACAGATGCGGGTGGAGTCGCTGGGCGCCGAGCGCATGCAGGGGGTGAAGGATAATCTCGCCCATCGCATGCAGGTTTACTGCGAGATTCAGGGCTATGCGCGCCAGTCCGACCGTGCCGAACCGCCATTGGCCGATATCATTTCGCTGATGCTGCGTGAGAAAATGCAGAAGATCAAACCGCCCGCCCCCATCCGCACGCTGTATAATCTGTGGAAGCCGTGGGTGGAGGAAAAAGCCGGTGAGCGGCTCGATGAGCTGGCTGCCGCCATGCATGATCAAGCAGCCTACGGCAAGGCCATGCGTCGGTTGTTATCGGATCTGTCGATCCTGGAGGAAGAGGATGGTGCGGGCGCCTCTCCCGAGACAGCGGAAGAGGATCAGAGCGAGGATGGCGAGCAGGATGGCGAATCACCCGAAGACGAGCAACCGGACTATAACGAAGTCAATACCGCCGAGGGCGGCGGCGAAAAGCAGGAGGGCGGGCAGACATCGCACCGGCAGGAACCACAGATGAGCGAGGATGGCGAGCAGACCACCACCGGCGAGCAGGACCAGCATTATGCCCCCAACATGCCGCGCATTACGCCGTTCAAACAGACCGCGCCCTATGCGCGCTATACCACCGATTATGACGAGGTGATCGAGGCCGGACAGCTCGCCAGCGCCCAGGAACTGATGGAACTGCGCGCACGGCTGGAGGAAAAACTGCTGCAATACAACCATGTACATTCACGTCTGGCGACACGGCTGCAGCGCCTGTTACTGGCACGTCAGGCACGCCAGTGGGATTATGATCAGGAACACGGGCTGATCGACGCCGCCCGGCTCGCCCGGCTGGTCGCCCGCCCCGACATGACTGAGATTTACAAGATCGAACGCGAGTCCGATTTCCGCGATACCGTCGTTTCGCTGCTGCTCGATAATTCCGGCTCGATGCGCGGCCGGCCGATTACGCTGGCGGCGATTTCCGCCGACATCCTCGCCACCACGCTGGAGCGTTGCGGCGTGAAAACCGAAATCCTCGGCTTCACCACACGTGACTGGAAAGGCGGCATGTCACGTAAAAAATGGGAAGCCGGCGGCAAACCCCACAGCCCGGGCCGTCTCAATGATCTGCGCCATATCATCTATAAATCCGCCGACATGCGCCTGAACCGTACACGCCGCAATCTCGGGCTGATGCTCAAAGACGGCATCCTCAAGGAAAATATCGACGGTGAAGCCCTGCTCTGGGCGCATGAGCGTCTGCTCGCCCGCCCCGAACAACGGCGCATTCTCATGGTGATTTCCGACGGCGCACCGGTCGATGATTCCACGCTTTCGGCCAACGCCTCCGGCTATCTCGACCGGCATCTGCGCGAGGTAATCGAGTGGATCGAAACCCGATCCGACATCGAACTGCTCGCCATCGGCATCGGCCATGACGTGACGCGTTATTACGCCAACGCCGTCACGCTCAACGATGCCGACACGCTGGGCAACACCATGCTAAGCGAGGTGACGAAGCTGTTTGCGGAGCCATAACAAGCAAGCATTTGTCAACTTGTCATCATTCTGTCATGGACTTGTCATGAAACCGTCATAGCGATGCGCTATGATGCAACCATAAATTCAAAACAGGAGGTATACTATCATGACCGCAAGTAACTATTTCAGCTTTCTTTTCAACGATTCAACCAAAAACCTGAAACTGCTCACCGCATTATTCAAAAAGGGCGGCCTGTTCCTGACAGGCTATAGCATGGTAGCATCCATAGCCTTCCTTGCCGCCTCCAGCAGTGTAGTCATGGCAGTGAATGTATTCGCGCATATCGCCCTGTATGGCATGGCTTTCTATATCGGCGGGCTGGTAATGGAATCCACTCTGAAAACTCGCGATATGACGCAACAGCTGAACCAGCTGAATAAAACGCAGGCAGCGATTGCTGCAAGTGAAGCGCTTGTCGATGTCGCTCAGACCGACGAGGTGATCAAACAGCAGGAAGCGATCGCCAAAAAAGCGTAACCCCCAACCAACCATTAAGTAGCAACACAGGCGCCGCTTTCATCGAAGCGGCGTTTTTATTTAACTGACTGATAATGCACTATTTTTCAAGTCAGGCTTATGCCGTTGAGATTTCTTTCGCATTCGCTTCGGTGGACAGGCAGCCGACTGCTCAAGCACAGTTTTTCCGCTTTCGTTGTGGCCTCAGCCAACAACTCAAGCACTGGCTTTCGCTTTTGCGACTTCTTTTTTCAGCTTGCGGCCTTTTTCAGCCAGTTTGGTCGAAGACATTTTAGTCAGGTAATTATCGAGTCCGTCATTATGGTCGATCGAGCGCAGCGTATGCGCCGTCACGCGCAACGACACCTTGCGGCCCAGCGCCTCGCTCAACAGGCTGACCTTATGCAGATTCGGCATAAAACGCCGGCGGGTTTTACGATGCGAGTGGGAAACGTTATTGCCCGCTTGTACTCCAACACCGGTTAAATCGCATTTACGTGACATGGCTTTATCCTTTGTCTTTCTCTGACAGACTGCGCTTTTTAGTGAGTTATCAGACAGGCGTCAAGGGGAAAATGGCTCGTTACATCGTAAAATCGTTATGACGACGTAACGACATAACTAAATGTCTAAATTCGTTACTTTCAGCGCATTTTCCTGGATGAAATCGCGACGCGGTTCGACAATATCGCCCATCAGCGTCGAAAAAGCGTCATCGGCCTTGGCGGAATCATCGATCGTCACCTGCAGCAGCGTGCGCAATTCGGGGTCCAGCGTCGTTTCCCACAACTGATCGGGGTTCATCTCTCCTAACCCCTTAAAGCGCTGTACATTCAACCCCTTACGGCCAATTTCTGTCACTTTTTCACGTAGCGCATAGGGCGACATAATGCTGATTTCACTGGTTTTACGCGCCAATGTGGCCGGCGTTTCATAATCCGCGCCGATCTGCTTAGCCTGTTCGGCCAGCAGGCAGGCATCCTTGCTTGCCATGATCTTTTCATCGAGTAACACCGATTCCTTCACCCCACGCACGGTTCGTTCAAACAGGAAACCGTCTTCATTCATCGTTCCATTCCAGTTGGCAACGGCATCATCGCTCAGGCGATTCAGATGCTCCACCGTCTTGTCCAGCACCGCCTTGGCGGACGGCACATCCGCTCCGAACAGGCTGGCAATCGCTGCCGCCTCAATCACCCGTATCGGTGCACGGCGCGACAGATTTTCCATCGCCTCAGCCTGTTTAAAGGCTGCATTAATATACTCTCTCAACTCATTGCCAGACAGTGATTTTTTTCCAATCTCCAGTACCGCATCATCGACTGCGGCAGAAAGCAGATAATCATGCAATTCACTGTCATCCTTCAAATAGGTTTCCGACCCACCGCGTTTCATTTTATAGAGCGGCGGCTGCGCGACGTAGAGATAACCCTGCTCGATCAGTTCGGGCATCTGGCGGTAGAAAAAAGTCAGCAGCAGCGTACGGATATGCGCGCCATCGACATCGGCATCGGTCATGATCACGATTTTGTGGTAGCGGCATTTGGTGGCATCGAATTCCTCACGACCGATACCGGTACCGATCGCAGTGATCAGTGTGCCAATTTCCTGAGACGACAGCATTTTGTCAAAACGTGCGCGTTCGACATTGAGGATTTTTCCACGCAGTGGCAGAATCGCCTGAAACTTGCGGTCACGACCCTGTTTGGCCGATCCGCCCGCCGAGTCTCCCTCAACGATGAACAGCTCCGACAATGCCGGATCCTTTTCCTGGCAATCGGCCAGCTTGCCCGGCAAATTGGCGACATCGAGCGCGCCTTTGCGCCGTGTCAGTTCACGCGCTTTGCGTGCTGCTTCGCGCGCTGCTGCCGCTTCGACAATTTTGCCGATAATCTGTTTGGCATCGGCGGGATGTTCTTCGAACCATTGCTGAAGCTTGTCATAGGCAAAGCTTTCGACCACCGTGCGCACCTCGGAGGAGACCAGCTTGTCTTTGGTTTGTGACGAGAATTTCGGATCGGGCACCTTGACGGACAACACACAGGTCAGCCCTTCGCGTGCATCATCTCCGGTCATCTGTACCTTGTCTTTTTTCGATAAACCATAGGATTGTGCGTAATTATTGATGCAACGCGTGAGTGCGGCACGAAAGCCCTGCAAATGCGTGCCACCGTCGCGTTGGCGAATGTTATTGGTAAAACACAGCACATTTTCATGGTAGGAATCATTCCACTGCATGGCGATTTCAACGCCGACATCATCTTTTTCACCGCTGACCACAATCGACTCGTGAAAGCCGTTTTTGCTGCGATCAAGATAGGCCACATAAGCCTGCGTCCCGCCTTCAAAGAAGAAATCTGACTCCCGCGCGTCTTCCGGCCGCTCGTCGCGCAGCACAATACGCACGCCGGAATTGAGAAACGCCAGTTCGCGCAGGCGATTTTCCAGCGTATCAAAGCTAAACTCGATATCACTGAAGGTATCGGTCGAGGGCATGAAGGTCACCCTTGTGCCTTTTTGTCCGTCGGCATCACCTGTCACTTCCAATGACTTGACAGTCTCGCCATGTTCAAAGCGCATGTGATGTTCCTTGCCGTCGCGCCAGATCGTCAGTTCCAGCCAGCTTGACAGCGCATTGACCACCGACACGCCCACCCCGTGCAGCCCGCCGGAAACCTTGTAGGAATTCGAATCAAACTTACCACCGGCATGCAGCTGCGTCATGATCACCTCAGCGGCGGAAATGCCTTCCTCCTCATGCATCTCGACCGGAACGCCACGGCCATTATCGGATACCGACACCGAGCCATCGGCATTGATCGTTACTTCCACCTTGTCGCAATGCCCGGCCAGCGCCTCGTCAATCGAGTTATCGACGACTTCATAGACCATGTGATGCAGGCCCGAGCCGTCATCGGTATCGCCGATATACATCCCCGGGCGTTTTCGTACCGCTTCTAAGCCCTTTAGAACCTTGATCGACTCCGCACCATAATCATCTGAACTATCGACAATTTCTTCTTCTGTGATCGCTTTTGCCACGTTATTCATGGTATCCTTGTTTTTTTGTTTTATTTCAATGTGGTTAGTTAACCGATTTGTTATAGCGCAAATCACCAGAAAAGCACGGAGAAAATGCAGATTTTTCGGGAGGTGTGGATAGGTTTATACGGTTATGCGGTTATGCGATTCACCGCCTCACCGCTTAACCACTTCACCGCTTAGCCATCAAACAAACAAGCTGTTCTCCTTCACCTTCACCCGTAGATAAGTTTCAGGAGCAGCAGAGAAATCAGCGGCATCGGTGCCGGTCATAAAACATTGTGCACCAGTGGCATCCAACTCATGAAACAGCTCTTCACGACGCGCCAGATCCAAATGCGCCACCACCTCATCAAGCAGGATGATCGGCGCCATACCGCACCACTCGGTGCGCGCACGCGCATGTGCCAGCAGAATCGACAGCAGCATCGCCTTTTGCTCACCCGTTGAACAGTTCGCAGCCGGCATGTCTTTGAGCACATGCGTCACCTCTAATTCCGTACGATGTACGCCCTGTGTCGTGCGACCGGCGGTGGCGTCGGCCATACGCCGTTCGGCCAGCATGGCGCTATACGCCTCTTCGATATCAACCGCAGCCATATCCTGTTCCACCTGCAGCTCGGCCATCCCATCCAGCACCAGATGCGCTTTGGGAAAACCGGTCTCCGATGCCATGATCGCCGCGTTAAGCCGATCGATCAGTTCGACGCGCGCTACGGCAATTGCCACCGCCTGCCCAGCCATACGCCCTTCCAGCACCGTCACCCAGGTCGGATCGAACCGGCGTTCGCCCAGCAGACGGTTACGCTCGCGCATCACATGTTCATACTCATTCACGCGCGACGCATGTTGCGGATCAAACGCATAGACCAGTCGGTCGATAAAGCGCCGACGGTCCGACCCGCTGCCGAGAAACAACCCGTCCATCTGCGGCGTCAGCCACGCCATCGCCACATAGCGCGCCAGCTCCCGCTGCGATTTCGCGCGCTCGCCCTCAATCTTGACCAGGCGTTTTTCACGTTCCGTTGTCTCCGGATCGATCCCCGTGCCAAGCTGGATGACCTCGCCGTGATGCATCACCTCTGCCGCCACCGCCCAGGGAGTATCGCTACGCGCATGGGCCATCTCACCCAGCTTCGCCTTGCGCAACCCACGCCCCGGCGTCAACAACGACAGGGCTTCGAGGAGATTGGTTTTCCCCGCCCCGTTCGGCCCGGTAAGAATGACGGACGCACCCTCGCAGTCAAGCTGCGCATGCGTATAATTGCGAAAAGAAAACAGTTGCAGTGACTGAATCGCGTGACGCGTGGTTGTTTGCTGATCCGTTCCCGATAACTGGCTGCTAGCTACTGACAACTAGCTACTCTTACACCCGCATCGGCATGATAACATACAGCGCGCCAACATCCGACGGATCGCGCACCAGCGTCGGCGAAGAGGAATCGGCAAAGACGAACTGTGCCATACCGCTTTCGACCTGCGCCATCATATCGAGCAGATAGCGCGAATTGAAGCCAATATCAACCGGATCGGCGCTATAAGTCACCTCCAGTGTTTCCGAGGCCGAACCCTGTTCGGCAGCGCTGGCAGACAATGTCAGTTTGCCGGTATCGAGCGCCAGTTTAATACCGCGCGATTTTTCCGAAGAAATCACCGACACGCGATCAACCGCCTGAGCAAACACCTTACCGTCCACTTCCATGATCTTGTCGTTCTCAGTGGGAATTACCCGGTCATAATCGGGGAAATTTCCGTCGATCAGTTTTGAGACCAGCACCGCATTACCGCAAACGAATTTGATCTTGGTATCGGACAGCGAAATCTGAATGCTATCCTCCGACTCTTCAATCAGCTTGATCAACTCACCGATGGTTTTGCGCGGAATGATGATGCCCGGAATTTCCTGCGCGCCATCGGGAAGGCCAATCTGAATCCGCGCCAGACGGTGTCCGTCGGTCGCCACCGCACGCAGCACGCCGGTGCCATCATCTTCAGTCGCATGCAGATAGACGCCGTTAAGATAATAACGGGTTTCTTCCGTCGAAATCGCGAAGCGGGTCTTGTCGACCAGCGCCTTGCATTCGGCGGCGGAAATGGTGAAATGATGCGCGAGATCCTCTTCCGACATGATCGGAAAATCATCGACCGGCAGGCAGGATAGCGAAAATTTCGACGTGCCTGATTTGATTTTCACCTGTGTGTTATCATCATTACCGGCGATTTCAATCTGCGCGCCGTCGGGCAGTTTGCGCACAATATCGTAAAAGGTATGCGCCGACACCGTCGTCGCACCTTCCATTTCGATCTGTGTCGGCACCTGCTCCATCACCGCGATATCCATATCGGTCGCAGTCAGTTTCAACAGCCCGGCCTCAGCCTCCAGTTTCACATTCGACAAAATCGGAATCGTGCCGCGGCGCTCAACCACCGAATGGATATGCCCCAATGCCTTGAGCAATATCGCACGTTCAATCGTCAGTTTGATTGGAGAGGAGGTCATGACATCATCGTCCAGTTTTTCGGCCAAGTTCGACATAGGTTCTTCCTACTTTTGGTAGTATTACGCTTAACAGTTAGCAGCCCATCCGGCCATTTCAAGCGCATTAGCGCAGTTATACACAGCTTTTAGAGGGACGTGGGGCGAGGGATGAGGGACGAGTGATTGACATTCATGTCTTCTCGTCCCTCGCCTCTAACCCCTCGCCACTCGTCAACTCTGCAGCATACGCATCAATAGTTCGATATCTTCGGAAAATTCCGGGTCCTTACGGCTAAGTTCCTCGATACGTTTGACCGCATGCATGACGGTGGTGTGATCCTTACCGCCGAATTTGCGGCCGATTTCCGGCAGGGATTTGCTGGTCAGTTTTTTCGACAGATACATCGCGATCTGGCGCGGACGCGCAATCGCTACCGAACGGCGCGCCGAATGCATGTCGGCGAGTTTGATATTGTAATGCGCCGCGACTTTTTTCTGGATATCGTCGATGGTGATACGCTTGTCATGCGCGCGCAGCAGATCGGCGAGCACATCCTGCGTCGATTCGAGCGTGATCGGCGTGCCGACCAGCGTGGCATGCGCCACGACCCGGTTCAGCGCGCCTTCGAGCTCACGAATATTGGAAGTGATTTTATGGGCAAGAAATTCGATGACCTTCTGCGGCACATCAATGCCCTGCATGTTATCGACTTTTGACTGCAGAATGCTCACGCGCAGTTCAAAACTGGTGGAATGCACATCCGCCACCAGTCCCCAGCCGAGGCGCGAGCGCACACGCTCTTCCATACCTTCAAGGTCAGACGGCGAGCGGTCACCGGAAATCACCAGCTGTTTATTCTGATCAACCAGCGCATTGAAGGTATGGAAGAATTCTTCCTGTGTTGAATCTTTGCCGCTGATGAACTGGACATCATCGATCATCAGCACATCGACCGAGCGGAACTGATCCTTGAACGACACCGTATCCTTGTTTCTCAGCGCACGCACGAACTGATACATGAATTTCTCCGCCGACAGATACATCACCTTGCGCTCGGGCTGGTGGCGGCGGATATACCAGGCGATCGCATGCATGAGGTGGGTTTTGCCGAGCCCAACACCGCCATAGATAAACAAAGGATTACAGCCGGGAGACACCGTCTCGCTTTCGGCAACGCGGCGCGCGGCAGCATAGGCGAGCTCATTGGGTTTTCCGACAACGAAATTATCGAAGGTATAGCGCGGATCGAGCGGCGCGGAAATCGGATCATTGGGAAACGCGCCCGTTTCCAGATCATTCTGCGCCGGCGTATAGGGCAATGCCGTCGCCGGCATATCGGCAAATGATTCCAGAGACGGGCGTGCTCCAGGAGGCTCAGGCCGAACAAAAATGTCGACCGAGTGAATCGTGCGGTCTTCATTGTTCCAGAAGCGCAGAATATTATCGACGTAATGTGCCAGAATCCACTCACGCATGAAGCGCGTCGGCACCGTAATCATCACCTGACCGTTTTTCACATCCGCCAGGCGCAGCGGCTGCAGCCAGCTTTTGAAAATCGCCTCACCGTAAGCGGCATGTAACCGTTCTCGTACCCGTTCCCAACGTTGTTGTTGCTGTTGTTTATATTCGGCGGTTTTTACGTGAGGTCGGGCTACCATTCTTATACTTGCTCCCAGGGTAATGTGCTGGCTTTCCAGCCGTTGATCACACCGCGACGTCCCATGGCATCGCGATCTCCTTCAAAGCCGTCTGCAATGTTGTAACAATGCAGATAACCTTCATTCGTCATAGCGATGGCTGCGTCTGCGGAGCGTCCCCCCGTCTTGCATAAAAAATAGAGTGGCGCGTTTACGTTAGGCACGACGGCGCGCAGCTGATCCATAAACAGCAGGTTCACCTCAAAGGTGGGATAGGTTTTCCAGGAAATCGTCTGGGTTTTCTTGTTAATCGAAGAGAGATTCGGCAGACCGGCGAAGCTCCATTCCGGCGGGGTGCGCACATCGACCAGCACCGCCTGGGGATCGGAGGCCAGCACATCCCACGCTTCCTGTGGCGATACGTCACCGGCATAGGCTGTTGCCATTCTATCCTCCTTCAATGCTCGCATCACTTCTCCCTTTTCGAGCCAATAAATCTCTGTTCCGTGATCGCACGATCACAGTTCCCTTATCCACAAATGTGGACAAGCCTGTCTATAACTTGCGTTAAAACTTGTGTGGGTGGGCTAGGCGGAACCTAACGCTTTCACACGAGCGGAGAGACGACTGACCTTTCTCGACGCCGTTCCCAATTTGAGAACGCCCTTCGAGACGCCACGCATGATTTCGGGCTCAGCCTGTCTGAGTGCCTCTTTTGCTGCGGTTTGATCACCGCTGCCAATTGCTTTTTCCACACGTTTGATGAAAGTGCGGATACGACTCATGCGTGCACGGTTAATCTCTGTGCGACGCGTGGTCTGACGAATCCGTTTTTGTGCCGATTTATGGTGTGCCATATGATCTTCTCTTTTTCCTTAACACTCTGTTTTGTTCGCTTCCGAGGTGGCCAAACCTAGTCGCGTCGGCCATGAGAGTCAAGCGCATTTGAGTGAAAAAATGAAATAATTTTGCTTGACGTTCCAGCCCCTGATTTTCTGCGAAAACTGCATTTTTCAGCGCGGGGAAAAACCAGCGGACAACATTGTGGATAAGTTTTTTTCCGGGAAAAAATAATTTCTTAACTTTCGGTTAATTTTCTGGCGGCTTTCTTAACATCAACCCGCTGACATGACGGGCAGAAAAAGGTGGAACGACCGCTTTGCACGCTCTTAACAATGCTCCCACCACATTGCCAGCAGGGCTGTCCTTCGCGCCCGTAAACCTGAAACTGATGCTGGAAATAGCCCAGATCACCGTCTGAGCGGACATAATCGCGCAAGGTCGACCCGCCAGAGGCAATCGCCGCTTTCAGCACGTTTTTGATGGATTTTACAAGTATTTCTAGTTGGTTATGCTGTTCGTCATTGCGAGGAGTGAGCGTAAGCGAACGACGTGGCAATCCATTATTAAACGGCGGCGATGCCCGCCGCCCGTCCCCATGCAAAGTCGAAAGAAGTTCTCCCGCGGGCATGAACGGATCCACCCCACTCAAAAACAAGGCTTCTGACGCATAAATATTGCCGACACCAACGACGAGGCGCTGATCCATCAGCACCACTTTGATCGCGGTTTCTTTGCCTTTGAGCGCACCGGCGAGATAACCTGCATTAAACGCCTCCGACAGCGGTTCCGGTCCGAGATGTGCCAGCAACTCGTGACGATCCAGCGCATCCGTCTGAGACAAGGTCATCAGCCCGAAGCGGCGTGGATCGCGGAAAATGAGACGTTCGCCGCCATCCAGATCGATCCATATATGATCGTGTGAGCGATGATCCTCTTCGTTGATATCGCAGAAACGCACCGTGCCCGACATGCCCAGATGCAGCATCACCGTGTCGCCCGTATCGAGATGCATCAGCAGATATTTGGCGCGGCGCGTCACATCTTTGATCCGCGCGCCCTCGAGCCGTTCCTGAAAATCGGAGGGAAAAGGAATGCGCAGATCGGGCCGGTGCAGTGTCACCGCTTCTATCTCACGGCCGGCCAGCCTCTGCGCCAGTCCGCGCGCGATGGTTTCAACTTCGGGAAGTTCAGGCATGGGTCTCAGGGGCGAGAGGCGGGGGATGAGGGGCGAGTTGTCTTTATTCGCCCCTCGCCTCTCGTCCCTCGCCCCTTTACTTGCATTATCATATAAAGCTGCGTACACATGGTGCCATTAACATAGGGAAAACCCCATGCCACCACAACCCCACACCACCCATTTCGGATTTGAACGCGTCGATATAGCGGAAAAAACTGCGCGGGTGCGCGGCGTATTCAGCCGTGTCGCCGGCAAATATGATCTGATGAATGACGTGATGAGCGGCGGTCTGCACCGGCTGTGGAAGGACCATATGATCAAAAAACTGCATCTGCACGATGACATGACAGTCCTCGATGTCGCCGGCGGCACCGGCGATATTACCCTGCGCATGCTGCGGCAGGCAGGGATCGATGTGACGATCTGCGACATCAATGCCGACATGCTCACCGAGGGCAAAGCACGTCAGGAATTCACCGCTTACCCGACGGTTGACTGGCTGTGTGGCAATGCCGAATGTCTGCCGCTGCCTTCCGATCATTTCGACAAGATCACCATCGCCTTCGGCATTCGCAATGTCACCGACATCCCCGCCGCGCTCAGCGAGATGACGCGCGTACTGAAGCCCGGCGGACAGTTTGTCTGTCTGGAGTTTTCCGAGGTGACGAACTCCGCTCTCAAACCTGTCTATGATGCCTATTCCTTTCGCCTCATTCCGTGGCTGGGCGAGAAGATTGCCGATGATCGCGCCTCTTATCAATATCTCGTCGAATCGATCCGCCGCTTTCCGAACGCTAAACATTTTGCGCAGATGTGCGAGACGGCGGGCTTATCGAATATCTCTTATGAGCGTTTAAGCGGTGGCATCGTCGCCCTGCATTCCGGCTGGAAGATATAGCGCTGGTCAAACCGGACCGACAGCGCTATGAACGGCGCATGAGTCTGTCCGTCCGCATGCTCCATCTGCTTGATCCTGAAACCGCGCATGATGTGGCGATTCGAGCATTGTCTAAAGGGCTGGTGCCGAGGCAAACGCCGGTGACAGACCCACGGCTACAGATGCAGGTGGCAGGGCTGGAATTCCCCAATCCCGTCGGGCTCGCCGCCGGATTCGACAAAAATGCCGACGCATTAAAAGGACTGGTCAAACAGGGCTTCGGCTTCATCGAATGCGGCACCGCTACACCGCTGCCGCAATCCGGCAACCCCAAACCGCGCATTTTCCGCCTGCCGGAACATCGGGCAGTGATCAACCAGCTCGGCTTCAATAATAAAGGCGCGGAGGTATTTTGCGAACATCTGAAAGCCCGACCGGCCGGTCATATCATCGGTGCCAACATCGGCAAAAACAAAGATTCAGACGATGCGATAGCAGATTATGTCACCATGCTCGAACAGGTTCACAGTCTGTGCGATTATGTCACCGTCAATATCTCTTCACCCAACACCGAAGGGCTGCGTGAGTTGCAAATGCACGAATCGCTGGCGTTGCTGCTTGACGCATTGCTGCATACCCGCGCCCAACTCGAGCAGACCGCACAGGATCGCACACCGTTGTTTATCAAACTCGCCCCCGATATGAGCGAAGCCATGCTACAGGATGTGACCGAGGTGGTGATGGATAAAAATATCGACGGCCTGATCCTGACCAATACCACCATCTCGCGCGACGGGGTGGCAATCTCTGATGAACGGCTGAAACAGGGCGGCCTGAGCGGTACACCTTTGTTCGGGCCTTCCACGACTATTCTACGCAAAGCCTGGAGGATGACCGAAGGCAGAGTACCACTCATCGGGGTGGGCGGCATCGGCTCCGGCGCCGATGCGTATGAAAAGATCAAGGCCGGTGCGTCATTGATACAGCTTTATACCGCCTTTACCTATCAGGGATTCGAATTGGTAAACCGCATCAATCGTGACCTGCTCGCACTGATGGAACGCGACGGGGTGAGTCATTTGAGCGAGGTCGTGGGGGTGGAATGAATAATGGATAAGGTTATATGCCTAAATACCTATCGTCACATCATCTCTTTTCCCTGGCAAACCAGACGGTGCTACCGGCTCATCATTCCCCGGCTCGTAGCTGGTGTTCCGGACCGGGAACCAAGAGAGTCACGCGTTTCCTCTTCTTTTTCACACTTAAATCCGGGTACACCCTTAAGGCCTTTAATGACATCGTCGAATATGTTTTCACCTGTCCCTTTTGGAAAATGCGGATTGATTTTGTCAATTAAATCACCAAAAAATTCTTTTGTTTCGCGGCATGTCATTGGCTGATTAAGTAATTTTTCCAAATCTGATCCAGGATCATCGTTTTTTGTATCTGTCATATTTCCTCTCCCCTTTTTTAGACGACATATGGGTAATCTTTATCATTATACTCTCTTGTCAGGGAGAGAATATGAAAGTTTGATGACAATCAGGTGAGGTATTTTCCCAGAAATCCCCTGGCGATGTCGATGCCTTCCGGGTCGATGCCATGACCGAGTCCTGGCCGCGCATGGGTTTCATGTTCGACTCCCGCATCGCCCAGCGCTTCGGAGGCTATTTCCATCGCCGCGAAGGGCACAACCATATCCCTATCGCCATGAATCAGGCAGACGGGCGGTTTGCATGTCACCTCCCCGGCCAGCCTGTCCGTGCCGATCATCGCACCGGAAAATCCGACCAGAGCCGCCACCGGCTCAGCACGTCGTAACAATGTATATAATGATGTCATCGTCCCTTGTGAAAAACCGACAATAGCGAGTTTCGAGATCGGCAACTGATAGCGCTCCAGCAGCGAATCGATAAAACCGTTGACGATCGGCTCGGCCTGCCTGACGCCGGCCAGTAACACCTCGGGATCACGATCGAGCAGGCTGAACCACTGATAGCCGAACGGCGCCATATCGCAGGGAAAGGGCGCATTGGGCGAGATAAACAACGCGTCGGGAAACTGCTCCGCGAAGAAGGGCGCCAGGCCGATCAGATCCTGTCCGTCGGCACCGACGCCATGCAGAAACAGGATGATCTGTTTCGGTGCGCCGCCGGAGGCAGGCTCCATCATCGGGCCGCTTAATTGGGGAAGCTCATTCATGTCTGTGGTGTAGGGGATATGGAGCATAACTGCAACGTCTTATTCGTCATTGCGAGACATGCGTGAGCATGGCGAAGCAATCCACACCTTGCTATATGACATCACCTGGATTGCCGCGTCGGCCTACGGCCTCCTCGCAATGACGCTGACGGGCAACCGGTAACTCGTAACAGGTAACTCTTATCTCGCACTGACAGCATGCAGAAACCGTCATGCCGGTTGCGTAGCGCAGTGTGATCCGCTAAGACGACTGCATGTCCGACGACCATGCCAGAAAGCTCATCCTCATTGACGGATCGGGGTATATTTTCCGCGCCTATCACGCACTGCCGCCGCTGAGTCGGGCGGACGGTACGCCGGTAGGCGCAGTGGTCGGCTTCTGCAACATGCTGCACAAGCTGATGGAAACACTGGATGGTGATTATCTGGCGGTGATTTTCGACAAGGGCCGCGTCACCTTCCGCAACGAGATCTATCCCGACTATAAGGCCAACCGCGCCGAGACGCCGGAAGATCTGATTCCGCAATTCCCGCTGGTGCGCGAAGCGGCGCGCGCCTTCAACCTGCCGGTGATCGAACTGCAGGGTTATGAGGCCGACGATCTCATCGCGTCTTATGCCAAGGCTGCGTCGGCGGACGGCTTGCAGACGGTGATCGTATCGTCAGACAAGGACCTGATGCAGCTGATGGATGCACAGATCGCGCTGTATGATCCGATCAAACAGAAGGAAATGACATTCGCCGATGTCGAAAAGAAATTCGGCGTGACGCCGGACAAGGTTGTCGAGGTGCAAGCGCTGATGGGCGATGCGACGGATAATATTCCAGGCGTGCCCGGCATCGGACCAAAGACTGCGGCACAACTGATTCAGGAATATGGCGATCTGGAAAGCTTGCTGGCACGTGCCTCAGAGATTAAGCAAAACAAGCGGCGCGAATCGCTGATCGAATTCGCCGATCAGGCACGGCTGTCGTATGAACTGGTGTTGTTGAAAGACGATGTCGCCCTACCCGAGCCGATTACCGGTTTCAAACGTACGGCGCCCGATCCTGAAACATTGCTCAGCTTTTTACAGGAAAATAATTTCAAACAACTGCTTGCGCGGATGGAGACGAAACTGGGCGTTAAAGCCCCCGCCCCGCCACCGCCGGATGTGGCGCAGGACGAGAACGCATCCTCTGGTGATACGACATTGACGGATTTCTCCAATGTCAGTTACAGTTTGGTGCAAACCAAAGACGCACTTGCGCAGTGGATCGATAAAGCCAGGGCCAAAGGCATCGCCGCCATCGACACTGAAACCACCGGGCTGGATGCGATGCAGGCCGAACTGGTCGGCATCAGCCTGTGCGTCGAGCCGGGTGAGGCCTGCTATATTCCGTTACAACATACGTCGCTTTTGCGAGGAGATGCTGGAGCATCGACGAAGCAACCCAGTCATATTGCTCTGGATCGCGTCGCTAACACTCGCGAAAGCGAGCAGACTGACCTCTTTGCCGAACCTTCACAGCCGCAATTGGTAGAAGGTCAACTCGATCTGCGGGAGACACTGGAAACACTGAAACCCGTTCTAACCGACCCGGCTATTCTCAAGGTTGGGCAGAATATCAAATATGATCTGCTGGTATTGAAGAAATATGACGTCGATATCACACCGGTGGATGACAGCATGCTGCTATCCTATGTCACCAGCGCCGGACTGCATGCGCATAATATGGATGAGCTGTCGCAGCGCCATCTGCACCACACGCCCATCGCTTATAAAGAGGTGTGCGGCAGCGGCAGATCGCAAATTTCCTTCGCCGAAGTCGGGCTGGACGCGGCGCGCGATTATGCCGCCGAAGATGCGGATATTACCCTGCGCCTGCGGCAATGGCTCAAGCCAAAGATGATCGCCGAACATGTGACGACGACCTATGAATGCTTCGAGCGGCCGCTGATCCCCGTACTCGTCGCCATGGAACAGGCGGGCATCACGGTAGACCCCGCTTTTTTGAAAACATTATCCGGCGAATTTGCCGGGCAGATGGCCGAGTTGGAAAAAGATATCTATCAGCTCGCCGGGCATGAGTTCAATATCGGCTCGCCCAAACAGCTCGGCGAGATATTGTTTGAGGAAATGGGACTGGAGGGCGGCAAGAAATCCTCCAAGACCGGTGCCTATTCCACCGGCGCGGAGGTACTCGAAGAGCTCGCCGCAAAGGGCCATCTGCTGCCGGAACAGGTATTGAAATGGCGCGGGCTGTCGAAGCTGAAAAGCACCTATACCGATGCGCTTCTCACCCAGATCAACCCTGAGACCGGGCGCGTGCATACGGCGTATTCGATGGCAGCCACCACGACGGGGCGGCTGGCCTCGTCCGATCCGAATCTGCAGAATATCCCGATCCGCACCGAGGAAGGCAGACGCATCCGTGAAGCCTTTATCGCCGCTAAGGGCTGCAAGCTCATCGCCGCGGATTATTCGCAGATCGAACTGCGTCTGCTCGCGCATATGGCGGAGATCGACACGCTCAAGCAGGCCTTCAAAGACGGGGCCGACATCCACGCCATCACTGCCAGCCAGATGTTCGGCGTGCCCGTCGATGCGGTCGATGGCGAGTTACGACGCAAGGCCAAAACCATCAATTTCGGCATTATCTACGGTATCAGCGCACATGGGCTGGCGACACGGCTCGGTATCGGGCGCGGCGAAGCGGCAGAGTACATCAACGCCTATTTCGAACAATATCCCGGTATCCGCAGATATATGGAACGCACCAAGGAGTTCGCACGCGAGCATGGCTATGTCACCACGCTCTATGGCCGCAAGGTGCATGTGAAGGACATCCATGCCAAAAACCCGAATCTGCGCGCCTTTTCCGAACGCGCGGCGATCAATGCTCCGCTGCAGGGCACCGCCGCCGATATCATCAAACGCGCGATGATCGATGTGCATGCGGCACTTGCCGAACACTACCCGAAGGCAACACTGTTATTGCAGGTGCATGACGAACTGATCGTCGAAGCGCCCGACACCGAGGCCGAACAGGTCGGAACATTGGTACAGAACATCATGACACAGGCAGCACATCTGTCGGTACCGCTCACCGTCGAAATCGGCATCGGCGACAACTGGGCGGTGATTCATTAAAGTATGATTTATCAATAGATTGCATCTTGCATAATGTCATAAATCTATCATATTGCCTGCGGTTGCCTGTGATATAATCTGACCTATGACAGAGTACGGCACAGATACTCCCACAGCAAAGGTAGATAGCGTACAACACCCCAGGCAGGCGATGGAAGAACGTTTGGCGCAGCTGCGCGAAGGCAACCGTTTGGGTATGCATATGTGGGAGAGCCGACATTACGTGAACGAGAAGCTCAAGCCCTATGATTTTCCTGACTATAGCCATTATCTATGCACGCATCTGTCGGCCGATCAAATAGAAGATAAGCTTATTCATTACCGTTCTCCACCCAATCCAAACCAAAATCAGTATGACCCTTCACGGACTTATTTCGTGTCGGCTTCGCTGATTCCTTGCGATAACCCAAAAAGTGGAGCCCTCTGTTCTGTTCCCCCCTATAGCATGTATGATGAGATGTATCCGCAGGTTGGCTATTTACTCAATTTCAGCCAGCCCGGTGAAGCATTAGCGCCAAAACATTCAGCAAAGATTTTACGTGTAAACGAGACAGTTTTGAGCAGTGGGTATGGATGGCAAGAAAAAAATCTTCGTCTGCCGGGCCCAAAACCAGACCTATGGAAGTCATCTATCGATGGATTAGACGAGAGCTATGGCAAATTCTCTCAACAAGAGTTCATTCAAATAATTGGCCGTGACGCAAAGGGAAAGCTTTCAAAACAACAATTGAATTCACTGGGAAATGCCTATCAGAACCACAAATTCAACCTGGAGTTCAGCATACATACAAACGAAGTGGTCTGCGCCATGTCCGAAGAACATATCGAAGCGATTGTCGTGTCGGTCTATGATATAAAAGACCCTGAAAAACAAACACTGGAGGATGCTTACGCCAACGCCATCGGCGCCCTGGGCGGATTGCAGCATTTAAGGGCAGGTATGGATTTGCCGGTGGTGCGCTATCAGGTTAATGAAGCCCAGCCACCTGACCCTGATATGCCGCGCAAGGGCGAATGCCGTTATATGGCGCAGGGAAAAATGGAATGCAAACAGATGTTGATTGGCGCCATGGCCACCCTGTCAAACCACAAAGATTATTTAGGTACACACCCAGTCCCCGCCTCCTATGAGCATTTATGCCAAGCCGCCGCCGAAGCGTTAGGTATGGAACGGGAAACATTGGACGGTCAGATTGCCGAACGAATGGCTGAACGGCAACGCGGCAGAGTATAAAGCCGTCACAGACATCTTTTTGAACGCTTTAATACTCCATCCTGTTCCAAAATACTCCTTGGAATGGCATCTGTTATCCGCTATCCTGCATGCAGATCGGCGTGATGGCCGATTCTGGGGCTACAAAACCCCAAACCCGACAGCGGCTGGCATCAGCCGTGATTGGTGCATCTTCTCCAAGCATGCACCAAAGATGTCGCTTTCCGACCTTAGGGCCGGGAGGCGGCACTGTATGTCCAAGCCTTGGACGCTTGCGTCTCGCGGCCAAAGAGTGTCGCGCGTGTCTCTGTTGGGTTCACGTTTTGTACTCCCGGCTACCAGTCGTATGATTGGTAGCGCCTATCCTATGCCGGGAGGGGACGTGAATAAAAGACTCACTGTGAGAAACAGCGTCCCGAACGTAACAAATAAGCCAGGACCTCCCGGCGCCAGAGTTCAGAGTTCAGTCGTCAGTAACTGTCATCGCGAGGAAATGTCGTTAGACATTGACGCGGCGAGTCCAAGCGGCATATCCGCATGGATTGCTTCGCCGTGCTAACGCACGTCTCGCAATGACGATCACTGAACTCCGAACCCTGAACTCCGATCACTGATGTCCAAAATACTCCTTTCAATCGGGCGGATAATCGGATACAAGCCTAACTCGTAACAAAATGTAACATTAAGAGTGTGCATGACATCTGAATGGCTCAACGGCCTTAAGCCCGTGGTGATTTCGGGCGAGGAGGTTCTCCCCATTATCGAAGGCGGAAAGGGCATTGGCGCTACCAATGGCCGGTCTGCCGGCGCCTTTGCTGCGGCCGATGCGGTGGGTACCTTCTCCGGCGTCAATGCCGAGAACTATGATGAACACGGCACGCCGATTCCTCCGGAATATCACGGCACTACCCGGCGCGAGCGCCATGAAGAACTGGTGCAGATGGGCATTGACGGCGGCGTGGCGCAGGCGCAAATCGCGCATGAACTCTCCGGCGGCAAAGGGCGGATTCATGTCAACATCCTGTGGGAGATGGGCGGCGCCGAACGCGTGCTGCACGGTATTCTCGAACAGGCCAAAGGGCTGGTGCATGGTGTAACCTGCGGCGCGGGCATGCCTTATCGCCTGTCGGAAATCGCCGCGCAATACGGCGTCTATTATCATCCGATCATCTCCTCGATGCGTGCCTTTCGCGCATTGTGGAAACGCGCCTACAGCAAACAGGCCGAGTGGCTGGGCAGCGTCGTCTATGAAGACCCGTGGAAAGCCGGCGGGCATAACGGCCTGTCGAATAGTGAAGATCCGGACAAGCCGGAAGACCCTTATCCGCGCGTTGCAGAGCTACGCACATTCATGAATGAAATCGGGCTTAACGATACGCCGATCATCATGGCCGGCGGCGCCTGGCATCTGAAGGACTGGCAGAGCTGGCTCGATAATCCCGAGATCGGCCCGATCGCCTTTCAGTTCGGCACACGCCCGCTGCTGACGCAGGAAAGTCCAGTGCCGGAACGCTGGAAAAAGAAACTGCTGGAGCTGGAAGAGGGCGATGTGTTTCTCAACCGTTTCAGCCCGACCGGCTTTTACTCCTCTGCCGTCAATAACGACTTTATCGACGAGTTGCGCCGTCGCAATGAACGCCAGGTGCCGTTTGCCACCGAGCCGGAAGGTTCTATGACCGAGCCTTACGAATTCGGCCCGCGCAAGCGCGTGCATTATGTCACGCCGGACGATCGTATAAAGATCGGTGACTGGGAATTGGCAGGCTATACGGAAGCGATGAAAACACCGGATAATAGTTTCATCTTCGTGACACCGGACAAGGCAAAACAAATCACCAAAGACCAGATCGACTGCATGGGCTGCCTATCGCATTGCCGCTTTTCCAACTGGAAGGATCATGATGATTATACCACCGGCAAGAAAGCTGATCCGCGCAGTTTCTGCATCCAAAAAACCTTGCAGGACATTATCCAGGGCTCAGACGTCGATCATGAACTGATGTTTTCTGGTCACAACGCCTATAAATTCGCCCTGGATCCCTTTTATAAAGACGGATTTATCCCCAGCGTCAAAGAGTTAGTCGATCGCATCATGACCGGCTATTAGAGATTCATATCCCTACTCTTTTTGATCGTTTTTTGAATTAGAATCATATTAACAATAACTAGAAAAACACGATTTTACTAGTAAAAGCAGGTTGTATATGCTATTCATTATTAGTAGTAACTGTGTGAATTTTCGCACTTAATTAAGTTTAGTGGGCATCATCATGGGCTATTCCGCACACAGCCATCGGGTTGCGGAAAAAATGAAAGCAGCAGGGCTGCGTCCTACCCGACAACGTATCATGCTGGGACAGTTATTGTGGCCGGAATCGGGAGTCAATCGCCATGTCCGTGCGGAAGATTTGCATAACGAGGCCAAAACGAACAATCTCAAAGTCTCGCTGGCAACAATTTACAATACGCTGCACCAGTTCACCGATGCCGGACTGTTAAAGGAGGTCTGCATTGGCGAAGGCTATTCCCTGTTTGATACCAATACCGCGCATCACCATCATTTTCTGTATGAAGAGACCAAAACGCTGGAAGATATTCCTGCGGAGCAACTGGAAGTTTCACGCATACCGGAAGCTCCGCCAGGCAAACAGATTGCTTCCGTCAATGTGATGATTCGGCTGAAGTAGATCGGAGTTCGGAGTTCAGAGTCCGGAGTTCAGTGATCGTCATTGCGAGACGTGCATTAGCACGGCGAAGCAATCCATGCGGATATGCCGCTTGGATCGCCGCGTCGATGTCTGACGACATCTCCTCGCGATGACAAACACACTGAACTCCGGACTCTGAACTCCGAACTCTGACCACTACTCCCCCCAGATATAGCCTTTACGAATCCAGCCGCTATACTCCTGCATTTCCAACTGACACCAGTCACCTTCGCAGTGACTGATGGCGGCGATCACTCCCGGCTGCGCCTGCATCACCGGCGGGGTGGACGCATCCGGCAGGCGGTACAGCATCCGCTCGCGCTCGAGCACCATCGCCGTGCGCTTGCCCGACAGCAGGCTCTTATGTACCCAGCCTTGTGAGCCTTCAAAATCGACAATTTTGCGCCAGTGGCTGAATTCTTCGATGACCTTGACCGGCAGCCCCCTGCGCCGGTACACCCAGTTGATCGGAAAGCGCGTGCCCGGCCCGACGCGTACATTCACCTCATCTGAACGTAGCGACACATAGCGCGGAATCGGCAGGCCGGAGGTGTGAAAAATATCCTGCCCGGCAAGGGCGGGAGAACAGCCAAGCAGTATCAGTATTATGATTAGACGCATGGAGCGACTATAACCTGAAAACTGAGCCTTGTCAGTCGTCAGTTGAGCGTTGTCGGATAACGTCCACCGATAACGCTCAACGGCATACAGGGCACTGCTCATCCCTGTTCATTTCACTCACCCGCTGTGCCTGCGTTTTCGCATCGTAGCGCAGCAGTTTGCCGAACAGCGGCTCACCGCAGCCGCTGAGAATCTTGATGGCCTCCATGGCCTGGATGGAACCGATCACTCCGCAGACCGGACCGATGACGCCGACCTCACTGCAGTTATTCGCCTCTGCCGGCATCTCGGGCACAAAACATTGATAACAGGGATAGTGCTCATCGAGATGCGGGGCGAAGCTGCTGACCTGCCCGTGCCAGCCTTTGACCGCGCCGCTGATGAGCGGTATCCGCGCTGCCACACAGGCGGCATTGACGGCGAAGCGCGTCTCAAAATTATCGCTGCCGTCAATCACCAGATCATAGCCGCCGATCAGACCGGCAGCATTCTGCGCCGTCACACGATGCGAATGCAGATCGACCCTGGCATCGGGATTGATTTCGGAAATGCGATCCCCGGCGCTTTCGATTTTCATCCGTCCCTGATCGCCATATTCATGGATGATCTGGCGCGACAGATTCGACAGTTCGACGTGATCATGATCGACGACCCCGATACGCCCAACACCTGCGGCGGCGAGATAGGCGATGACGGCCGAACCGAGCCCGCCTGCACCGATCACCAGCACCGAACCGTTCAGCAATGTCTCCTGCGCTGCTTCGCCGAAATCATCGAGCATGATCGCCCGCGCATACAGGCGGCGTTGATCGTCGGTGAGTTCAGGCATTAGCATGAAACAATGTTATCGCTTCTGCGAGGAGTCGCGCCGTAGCATCGCGCGCAGGCGGACGACGAAGCAGTCCAGACTATTGTAGTGCTGGATCGCGTCGTCGAAGCACCTGCTTCTCCTCGCGAAAGCGATGGCAAAAATTACTCCAACCCCGCAAACAGATCGGTCGAGATATAGCGCTCGGCCACCGAGGCGACAATGACGACGATGCGCTTGCCCGCCATCTCATCGCGTGCGGCCAGTTTTAATGCCGCTTTGATCGTCGCGCCGGAGGAAATCCCTGCGGGAATGCCGTCGAGCCTGGCGACTTCGCGGGCAGTATCAAAGGCGTCGTCATTGCTGACCTGAATGACCTCATCGATATTATCACGTACCAATACGTCCGGCACGAATCCGGCGCCAATGCCCTGAATCTTATGCGGGCCGGGATTGCCACCCGACAGTACCGGCGAATCGGCCGGTTCGACGGCGATCATTTTGATGTCCGGATTCTTTTCTTTCAACACCTGCGACACACCGGTGATCGTCCCGCCGGTACCGACGCCTGCAACGAAAGCATCGATGTTGCCGCCAGTATCTTCCCAGATTTCCAGCGCCGTAGTATTACGGTGAATCTGCGGATTGGACGGATTCTGAAACTGCTGCAGCATCACCGCATTATCATTGCCGGCGACAATCTCTTCAGCTTTTTCAATCGCACCGCGCATGCCCTTGGCAGCCGGTGTCAACTCCAGTCTGGCACCAAGAAAGACCAGCATCTTGCGCCGCTCAAGCGACATGCTTTCCGGCATCGTCAACACCAGTTGATAGCCCTTCGCCGCACAAACAAAGGCCAGCGCAATACCGGTATTGCCGGAGGTCGGCTCGACCAGCAGCGTATCCTTGCTCACCTGGCCGGAGGCTTCCGCCGCTTCGACCATCGACAGCGCGATACGGTCCTTGACCGAGGAAAGCGGATTGAAGAATTCCAGCTTGGCATAGATATCGGCCTTCGCACCATGCGCTTCGGCGATGCGGTTGAGTTTGACCATCGGCGTGTTGCCGACCGTCTCCAAAATGTTGTCATACAGACGGCCGCGGCCGGGTTTATCAAGCCGTTCAATGGCGGAACGAATCGGGGCGACAGCATTCATGGCAGAACTCCTTATCTTGTGAATAGAAAATGCATAATGAATATAGGAATTATAAGAGGAATTACCAGTGGAAATGACCAGGGACGAGAGGCTAGTAAGGGTATGCTCTTTGCTCGCTAATCTCTAGCCTCTAGCCCCTTATCCTCCTGTCCCGGTCGAACCGAATCCGCCTGCACCGCGTTCGGACTCCTCCAGCGACTCCACCTTCTCCCAGGCAGCGCGGCTATAGGGCGCGATGATCATCTGCGCGATACGCATGCCGCGGGTAATGATAAAATCTTCGCCGCCGAGATTGATCATGATCACCCCAATCTCACCGCGATAATCGGCATCAATGGTGCCGGGAGAATTGACCAGCGATATCCCGCGCTTCAGTGCCAGCCCCGAGCGCGGGCGCACCTGCGCTTCATAACCTTTGGGCAGTGCCATGGCAATGCCGGTGGGAATCAGTTTGATTTCCATGCGCGCCAGTCTGGTCTCACCCGACACCGCGGCCAGCAGATCCATCCCGGCACTGTCTTCGGTGGCATAGGCCGGAAGTGCCAGATCTTTGGCGTGATCAAGCGTCTTGATAGGGATGATGACGGTCATGGTGAAGTGCTCCTTTTGCTGCAAAATAACGCTCCTGCGAGGCATAGCTTTGCCATGACGACACCGTCCAGAAAAAAACGTTAAATATCCTGAGATAAATCATTCCAATCCGGATTGACGGATTCGATAAGCGCAAGTTTCTTTTTTCGTGATCCCCCTTTTATTTGTTTTTCTCTCATGTACGCTGCTTCTATGGACAAACAAAACTCAACATAGACCAGATGTCTGCAACCATATCGCCTGGAGAAACTGCCCGCCGTACCGTTATAGTGCTGTTCCATTCGTTGCCTGAGGTTGCCTGTAACACCCGTATACAAGGTGCCGTTACGTTTATTGGTGAGGATATAGACAGCCGGATGCTTTGACATATTCATTTCCTTCTTTCCGCTTCTGCGAGCATACGAAGTATGCGAAGTAGTCCAGAGCAAAATGGTACAGTGTAGCCGTAGGGCACTGGATCGCTTCAGCACTGCGTGCTTCGCGAAAGCATCGTTAGAAGATTTCGATAATCTCATCCACGAGTTTTTTGCCGACGGCGCGTTTGCTCATCTTCTCCCACGGGGTGACACCGCCTTCCGTGATCAGGGTAATCTTGTTGTCGTCCGCGCCGAAGGTCTTACCGTCACTGACGTCATTGGCCAGTATCCAGTCGCAGCCTTTGCGTGCGCGCTTATCTTTGGCATAGGCTTCGAGCTGTTCCGTCTCGGCGGCAAAGCCAATCACCAGCTTCGGGCGACGGCCATCTTCCAGCCCGGCGACATGCGCCAGGATGTCCGGATTGGCAATCAGAGTAAATTCCATCGGCTCGAGCGGATGTTGTTTTTTGATTTTACGATCCGAATGTTTGGCCGGTTTCCAGTCGGCCACGGCGGCAGTAGCGATAAAAATATCGGCGGGCAGCGCTGCATCACACGCCTTCAGCAACTCCTCCGCCGAGGTAATGTCAATGCGTTTGACTCCCTGCGGCACCTCCAGATGCGTCGGACCGCTCACCAGCGTCACCGTCGCGCCCGCTGCCGCCAGTGCTTCGGCAATGGCATAGCCCTGTTTGCCAGAGGAATAATTGCTCAGATAACGCACCGGATCGATCGCCTCGCGCGTCGGACCGGCGGTGACAATGGCACGTTTACCGGCAAGCGGTGTGCCTTCGCTGAAAAACTTATCGAGATAATCGAGAATCTCATTCGGCTCGGCCATGCGTCCGGTGCCGGATTCGCCGCAAGCCAGATCGCCGGCGCGCGGCTGGATCATCCGCACCCCGTCTTTGATCAGTTGATCGATATTGCGCTGTGTTGCCGGGTTTTCCCACATTTTGTGATTCATTCCCGGTGCGGCAATGACGGGTGTGTCGGTGGCGAGCAGAACCGTCGAGGCCAGATCATCGCAACGTCCATGCACCATCTTCGCCAGCAGATCCGCCGAAGCAGGCACAATCAGAATCGCATCCGACTCACGGCTTAAGCGGATATGCCCCATCTCGGTTTCGTCTTTGAGGGAGAACAGATCGGTATAGCATGGATTGCCCGACAACGACGCTGCTGACAGCGGCGTAATAAACTGTGCACCACCAGCAGTGAGAATCGTGGTGAACTCATAGCCGCGCTCGCCGCCACGGCGAATCAGCTCCAGCCCCTTATAGGCCGCGATCGAGCCGGAAATAATCAGTAATATCTTACGGTTCATGGCGTCTACCTAACCTGTTTTCGCCTTTCCGTCCAGCGTACATTTCACGCAATTGTCATATGTCACCCCCTTTATATCCCCTATAATGTGATCATGGATAAAAATATAGAGGTTCCAGGTGGTAAGGTCTATTCAGCCACCCCTTTCTTAATGGAACGGCACATTCCCAAACCGAAAGCCGTCTTGTTTGATTTTGACGATACGCTCATGCACTCCGTCAAACTCTTCAAGCCAGTGGTAAGGCGTGTTGAAGAGGAGATAAAAAAACAACTCAATGGTCACGGTGCCCCGGAGATGCCATCATCGGAGCGAATGGAGAGCGGCAGCGTGCAGGACTACATCCGTTACTATTTTAATCATGCCGACTATCAGGATGGAAAGAGACCAGACAATACGGAAATTGAGGAATATGTAGGGCATTATTTTGAGTTATTTACCAAAACAGCGATTGAAGAAACCGAAAGGCTGTTTGCGTCTGATTCTCCTCCCACCCTTTTTAAGGGTGGCGTCGATACGCTGAGAGCGTTGATAAAAGAAGGTGTTCCTATTGGTATCGTTACCAATTCTCCTCAGCGTCTGGTGGATTATTCCATTCCCAGACTCTTCCCGAAAGATGTGCTGGACAAGCTCATCTGGGTCGGCACGGAATGTAATGATAGAGGCAAACCATCAACCGATACGATGGAGCGGGCACTGGAGAAAATGAAAATCAGCCCGGATCATCAGGTCTATTATATCGGCGACAGCCATCATCATGATTTGAAAGCCGCCCATGATCTGGGCATGAGCACGGTGTTGTTCAGTACAAAATCCGATGATGCAATGCGTGCGCAGTTTCATAACAATCCTGACGCCGTAGGGCAGCATCAGCACCGCTATTTCTTTGCGGACAACCATCAGGATTTACAGAGGTTTTTCACCCGCGCCCTGCATCAGGAAGCGCAGCAGGCCATCGCGCGCTAATCACCAGCTTAGCAGCGACAATTCCACCACCAGAATCGAGCCGAGCAGAATCAACGCTGCCCAGGCGAACCACAACCACTGGCGTGAGGAACGATGCGAGCTCCTCAATGCCGCCAGCGTTTCCGGCGACAGCGTCAGCCCGCTTTTCTCACACTGATCGACGATCTTCTCCACCTTGCGCAACATCACCGGCAGCTTGTGCAACTCCTGCAGCGTATCCCGGACGGCTTCCCTCATCTGCGCCGGTTTGCTGAGATTATCCGCCGCCCATGCCGCGATCATCGGCTTGGCCATTTCCCACATATTCACCTCGGGGCATAAAATACGCCCGACGCCTTCGGTCAGCACCATATTCTTCTGCAACAGTAGCAGCTCCGGCTTGGTATGCATGTCGAAAGTACGCGCGACATTGAACAGCTGTCCAAGCAGACGGCCGACCGAAATCTCATTGAGCGGTTTGTTGAGAATCGGCTTGGCAATCGCGCGGCAGGCCAGGGCAAAATCTTCCACCGACTGATGTTTCGGGACAATCCCCGCCTCGACATGCACGCGCGCGACCATGTCGTAATCTTCCTTCAGAAAACCCCACAGAATCTTGGCGAGGAAAATCTGGTTGTCGCGGTCAATGCGTCCCATGATGCCGAAATCCACTGCCGCCAGCGTATTGTCGGGCAAAACAAACAGATTGCCCGGATGCAGATCAGCATGAAAAAACCCGTCGCGGAAGACCTGTTTGAAAAAGCTGGTCGCCGCATGTTCAACAAGTGTCTGAAAATTAATACCGGCTTTTTTCAATGCCGCCATATCGCCCAGCGGAATGCCGTCGACACGCTCCGTCGTCAGTACGTGCTGACCGGTGCGGTGCCAGTCCACCTCCGGCACATAAAAGCCTTCATCCTCCGCCGTGTTTTCCTTTAGCTCCGAGGCCGAGGCCGCTTCATAGCGCAGATCCAGTTCCATCTCGACCGACCTGGCAAAAGTTTCAACCGAACGCACCGGACTGAAACGCCGCAGTGACGGCACACGCCTTTCCGCCAGTTCCGCCAGCCACAGCATCACTTCAACATCTTTGAAAAACGCCTGCTTGATGCCGGGACGCAGCACTTTCACCGCTACCTCCCTGCCCTCGGCGGTTCGGGCGAAATGCACCTGCGCGATTGATGCGGCGGCGACCGGCGTGTCTTCAAACGAGGCAAACAGCGCCTCCAACGGCTGCTCAAACTCTTCTTCGATGATCTGCCTGGCAATGGCGGTATCAAATGGCGGAATCTGGTCGCGCAGATCCGACATATCGGCGGCAATATCATCTCCGACCAGATCGGGCCGGACTGATAGCGCCTGGCCCAGCTTGATCCAGCTCGGCCCCAATGCTTCGAGTGCAGCGACAAGCCGTTTACCGGGTTTTTCATTGACATTGCTTCTCGCCAGCCATTTGCAGGTCGACGTTACCAGTGGTGACACGCCAAGCAGTTCCAACGGAAACAGCGCATCATGCCGCGCCAGCGTCCAGGCGATGCGATACAGCCGGGCGGTATATCGGATGGTACGAATCATGCCGCCCTTATGGCGGATTCATGATCATTTGTCACGGATTAGGTGATGTGGGAGTGTTCCTCTAAACTGAACCCGTCATCCTGAGCAGACATACCGTGTCAAGCGAAGTACCTACTGAGATTCTTCACCGACTTTACCAGTTTAGAATGACGGAAATGTGAGAAGGCGTGTTTCATGGACGGCTCCTTTTAAAACACCTTCCTGAATGCAAGCGAGCATCGAACTTCATTACCATCAAGATTAAACTCCGCAACTTCCGCAGCTGCCAAAGTATGGTCGCTAGCTGTTGTACATTGTGCATCAGCTGGGCCACCTAGCCAGTCGTTTGTTACGAGTTTACCTCTGGCAGGTTTACCATCGTCTATTTTTGTATCGATGTTCCACGCTTCTTCAGGTATCAAAATAGGGGAAAGAGTCCAATTATCGCCATTCGTTATACCAAGGGTCATAGTCATACCATATTCTCCGTCAAAGTAACCGTAAAATCCACCTGCCGTAAGATTGCCCAGATTGAGTATTGACCAGCCCGCAGAAGAGCCGATTCGAGAAGTTGGAACGTTAACGCCAGGATGAGAATCATGATAATCACTAGCACTTGCATCTACTATAGCCCCTGTATAGGTTCCTTCAATCAAGCCTGCTAATGATAATTGTTGCCAAAAGCGCAACAACTCATTGCTTTCACCGCCTGCATAACGATCTACGACGCCATTGCCGTTCCCATTACATGTTCCAGGTGCCGTTGAGGCTTTGCATGACGTTCCGGAAGCAGCCTCTCCCCAGAAATCGGTTGCATTGGTCATATCTCCCGGCAGGGCGAAATATTTATCGTGAAAGGTGTTGGCTGCGGTTTGGAAGGCCTGAAATTCCGTCACTGCACTGCGCAACTCTGCCGCGCGGATGAGGTTCTGGCCGGTGAGGATACCGCCGGTGAGCAGGCCGAGAATGACGAGGACAATACTCAACTCCACCAGCGAGAAACCTGTTTTCCCTCTCACCCCGGCGCAGGCCGGGGTCCAGCGGACCGTTGCTCTGGATACCGGCCTACGCCGGTATGACACCATTTCATGCAGACCTAGGATGACTAATACTATGCTTGATCCAACAAAGCTGAACGCTCGTTCAGCAAGGGGGTAGCCTATAGCATACATTAAGTTGTCCTCCGTCATCTGCTTTTCTACTGTCTACTGTATAGTAATAACATAGCTTTGGTAAAAAAAGTGTTAACAGGGTGTGATGCTAACGCTTCAGAAACGGATGCCGGTCATCCACCGGCGTCAGACCGTACAAATCGGCGATGGTATCAGTCACCGCATCGCCGGTCGACTCCAGCATGACCTCATCGATATAGGCCTGATGTTCATAGAGGATATCATCACCACGGCGGCGATCACGATATCCGGCCTTGCTGAAATCAAACGTACTCATGCGGTGCACCGTTTCATGCAGCGAACGAAATCCGTTGGCGTCCGCCGGCGCGGCACGGCGTTGTTGCAGTTTGCTACGCTTATAGGTGAAATCCTGCCTGGCACCTGCCTTGGCACGATCGACACGGTCCAACGGCATAAATCCGCCCTTGCCGAGAATCGTTTTCGCATTGGCCTGGGAGAGGCCTAAAAACAGTACCACCACTATAATGGCCAGCAACCGGCACAATCTTTCAATATCAATCGTCATACGAACAGATGATGCAACTTCCGTACCAATTCCCGCCTTCCACTATTCCGGATTCCAACTTCCGTATCCCACAGTATCTTGTGGATAAGCTGTGGGTGATACGCTAAATACGGTTTACTAAGCAGGCGCAATCTGATTGTTATTTTAGATGATCTAAGGAAATCTGTCTGACATATGGCTACTCGCTTTTATTCACGCCGCCTGTTATTGCTGAGCACCACCTGTTTCAGCTTCTCGGCGTCGCTCGCGGCAGCGGAGCTGTATCTGCCCCCCCCCGGTCCGCCGGCTGGTCTGCTCACTCCCGCTCCCGACCGTAGCAATGCCATGCCCTACGTCCCGTCACCGAATGATCCGGTCAGTGTCTATGAAGGCCCCTATGCCTTCGACAAGCCGTTGCCCGCTAGCCCACCTCCACCGGCTCCTGCTCCGGTCCCGGCGCCACCACCACAGACAACACCGCAAGCAGCACAACATGTGGCACCGCCCCCCAACGTTACCATCGCTGATGAAGTAACCTCCGGTGCACGCTATCAGTCAGCCGTGCCCGTGAAAGCCAAAGCAGTACCAGGCGTGCGCCCGCTGATCGAAAGCGCCCATGGACGTAAACATCGTGAACGCAGTGTGCGTAAATATTTGCCCAAATCGGTCTATCATACCCGCCGCCGGCTGCAACATGACCGTTTCCGTCCGCGAGTGGGTCATTTCTATACCCAGCGCGGCGAGATTGAACCGCTTTACACCCAGGGACAGGTTGAGGAGATTCTTCGTAATCAGCGGGCAGCAGCCAGCGCTCCGCCACCGCAGGGACCACCTATCGCACCAGCACAAACACAGGCGGTATCCACTGCAGATGCTACTGCCGCCTCAGCCCCGACACCTTCTCTGGCACCGGCACCGGCGCCTACACCTGCTCCCGCTGCGCAACCAATGCAGATAGCTGCCCTGCCATCTCAGCCACAGCCGATGCTGGAACCGGCATATGAGCCTGTCAGCCCGGTTGGCTACAGTTACAGCAGCGATCTTGTCACCCGTGCCTATTCACGTCCGGCCATGCGGCGCACCGGCTATGTCAACATGCTGCCGGAAGTAGCGCTCGGTCCGGTCAAACCGCTTTATCCATCCCGTGCGCTGGTGGATGAGCACGGAATCGGCGTGCTGAATCCACCCAGACGGCCCATGCAGGTGGCTCAGTTAACACAAACACCACCATCGCCAGCGCCGCAAGTTCAACCGATGGCAACCGTGCCTCCCACACCCGGCTCGGTACCCGCAACCATGACCGCACCACCACAGCCCACGACATCAGCCGATCAGTTCGCCACACCGCCCGCGAGGTCACAGGCGCTGCATGAGGCGATCGTCGAATCACAACAGCCGCCAGTCTCACCGGCAGATGTCATGCCGCCGGCAAATACAATAGCACGGCCAGAAGGCGGCTATTCCGTCTATCCGGAGGGGAAAGTCGCCCCTGTTGTTCCTATGCAAACCGCCGACACCATGCCGCCTGTGCCGGATGAGCCGCTGCCGCTTCCCGCAGCGGAAGCGTTGAAAGATGGTGAATGGCCCGACTTCCCGGATCAACTACCGGAAGTGAAACAATATGCTACACTGGAAACACATCGTGAATTGCCGTTGAATCCTGAAATGTTCGAACTTCCGATACCGGCGGCACTGCGTGAAAAAGAATTGATGGAAGAAGTCGAGGCTATTGACACCGTTGACGCACCCACCGATGTACTGCCCGATATTGCCACGCTGGACGATCCGGAGCCATTCGATATCGCAGCGCTTGAGTCACAATTTTCGCCGGAAGGTGAGTTGCAGAAACTACAGGACGCACCGAAAAACATGGCAGATGACATAGTGGATGATACGCTGGAGCATATCATGCCCAAAGCAGATGATCCGGGCTTGGCCGACCCTTTCAAGACAGCCGATGATCACCGGGAACAGAAACTCGCAGGCTGGTACGACATGCTGCCGGAGGTACTGAGTGAAAAAGAGCAGGAGAATATTCTGCTTGAAAGTGACAGCGATCCCACACCGTTATTGAATGGGTACCCACCATTGGATACTGACGCTGCAGATCAAGTGGAAACACCTGACTTCGTCGAAGGCATGGATGGAACGGATAGTGCGGACATGAAAAACCAGGACGACGCAACGCCACTCCGCGCTGCAGACGCGATGGATGATCTGCCACCATTCTTCGGTCAGGCCATGGAAATAGAAGAAGCACCCACAGAGGAGTCCTCAACCCAGGCTAAAGAAGAAAGTGAAGCGCCGGCTGAAGAAAAGGCCGCCGAAACAGAGGCAACCGATGATCTGCCAGCATTCTTCGGCCGGGCCATAGGAGAAGCAGTGGAGGAAGAAGAGCCTCCTGCACAACAAGCCAAGCAAGAAATGGCTGAAGAAGAGATTGTCGAAGAAGAGGTAATCGAACAAGCAATCACCGCTCAGGATACGATTGAGTCCGGCGTTGAAATCATCGGTGCACCGGAGGTGAAGGGCGACGTGTCGCAGTTGGAAGTATTGCCCGCTATCGCTGTCGTGGAACCTGGTGACAGAAACGCGCTGCATCCGAGCACACGTGCCATTCTCGATAATCTACCTGGCGGCATTGGAACACGTAGAGCGTCATCCAGTGCAAAAAGCTTCAGCCTTGAACGGCTCGATCCGGAGATCGAGGATATCCTGAACGCCACACCCAAAGGCGAAGAAGAAGAAGTCCGCCAATCAGACGCCAGCGGCATTTCCATGCAGGTGAAGCGCCCGGCATTCAACGCCACCCACGAGCTGCAAAAGGCCTATGATGCTCTGCTGGCGGGAGAAACCAGCCTAGCCGTCGAAATTTACAAAGACGTGCTTCGCCAGGATCCCAACAACCAGACCGCCCTGTTCGGACTGGCCACCACCTTTCACCGCGTCGGTGAAATCGGCAATGCACGGCCGTTTTACGGCAAGCTGCTGATGCTCAACCCCGAACATCGCGATGCGCTGAATAACTTCCTGGTGCTCGTTTCAGAAGAAGCACCGGAAGAAGCGCTGGATCAGTTGAAGATACTGCAGCATAAATACCCTCATTACAGCCAGATTCCGGCGCAGATGGCCCTGATTTACGACCAGCTCGGCTATCCTGATTTGGCGAAACGGCATTTACTCAAAGCAGTGACATTATCGCCGGAAAATCTCGTCTATAAGTACAATCTGGCAGTCATGCTCGATGCTCAGGGCGAGCTTCAGGAAGCCGCCGCATTATATCGGCAACTTATCAAGGCCGGACGGCGTGGAGGAACACTGCCCGTTTCGATCGACCATATTCAGGAAAGATTAACCTTTATCCTGTCTAATAGACTGTAGTGCTATATAGAATTCACCTCTTCCTGAAAGAGAAGGAATTTTTTCTCAACTTTCAGGGAAAAATGCAGTAGTATTAAGCCCTGCTTCAGGGAGGATGGAGGATACCATGGAAATTACCGATCTGCTTATTTCCACTGTCAAGAACAACGCATCCGATTTACATTTGTCAGCAACCAACCCTCCGCTTATGCGCGTAAACGGCGATATGATCCCGCTGCA
This sequence comes from Rickettsiales bacterium, assembly GCA_028281385.1. Classification (GTDB taxonomy): domain Bacteria; phylum Pseudomonadota; class Alphaproteobacteria; order Rickettsiales; family UBA3002; genus JANQJY01. The sequence continues at coordinate 41,338 of JANQJY010000114.1, forward strand.
GGCGCCGGCGCTTGCACCTGATGCGGTCAAACAGATGCTCTATGCTATTATGACCGAGCAGCAACGCAGCGAATATGAGCGTGATTACGAGCTCGATTTTTCGATCTCCTTCGGCGAAGAAATGCGCTTTCGCGTCAATGCCTTTAATTCGATCAACGGCCCGTGCGCCGTGTTCCGGACGATTCCCACTACCGTGCTATCGCTTGATCAGCTCAAAGCGCCGCAGATACTCAGAGAGTTATGCAAAAAACACAAAGGGCTGATTCTCGTCACCGGCCCGACCGGATCGGGTAAATCCACCACGCTGGCAGCGATGATCGATCACATTAACGAATATGACGCCAAGCATATCCTGACCATCGAGGACCCGGTCGAATTTGTGCATAAGAACAAGCGTTCGCTGATCAACCAGCGCGAAGTCGGCGCCAGCACCAAATCCTTCGCTAAGGCATTGAAAAGCGCTCTGCGTGAAGATCCAGACGTGATTCTGGTCGGTGAGATGCGCGATCTGGAAACTATCCAGCTTGCCATGACCGCTGCGGAAACCGGTCACCTCGTCATGGGTACGCTGCATACCAACTCCGCGCCCAAAACCATTGACCGGATCATCGATGTGTTCCCGGCCAGCGATAAGGAGATGGTCCGTGCAATGCTGTCGGTTTCACTCGAAGCGATTATCGCACAAACTCTGCTGAAAAAAGCGGATAATGCCGGCCGTGTTGCCGCGCATGAAATTCTGCTTGGCACACCGGCGGTGCGTAACCTGATCCGCGAAGGCAAGGTCCCGCAGATTCATTCGATGATGCAGATGGGCTCGAAACTCGGCATGTGCACCATGAAGGATTCCGTGTACAAGCTGCTCGAAGACAATATCATCTCGCATGATACCGCTCGCTCTGCCGTCATGTCGGACAATGAAGAAGAAGAAGGCAGTAACACCAACCGCCGGCCCTCTTCGGGCGGCCGCCGCGTAGAAGCCAATACGTTTTAGGAAGCACCGCTTATGAGCCAGGAATTATTGGATGGATTTTTGGGTGAAATGGTTGAGCGCCATGGCTCCGACCTTTATCTCACTTATGACTGTCCGCCGAGTCTACGGCTGACCGACCGTATTTTGCCGCTACGCAAAAACCCTTTGAGCGATGAAGAAATCCGCACTATACTTGAGACCTTTATGGATGAGGATGCGCTCGATGAATTTGAATCGACGCTTGAATATAACACCTCGATCAACTGGCAGGACAAGGCGCGTTTCCGGATCAACGTCTTCCGCCAGCAGCAGCATAGCGGCATCGTGTTCCGCAAAATCAATACTAATATTCCCACCATTGAGGAACTAAAACTGCCCGTCATCTATTCCGATCTGATCATGATGCGCCGCGGGTTGATTCTGGTCGTCGGCCCAACCGGATCGGGTAAGACAACATCGCTCGCGGCCATGCTCGGTCATCGCAACCGAAACGGTACCGGCCATATCATCACCGTTGAAGACCCCATCGAATTCGTGCATCAGCATGAAGGCTGCATTATCACCCAGCGCGATGTCGGAATCGATACCTATTCCTTCGGCATGGCGCTGAAAAATGCGTTGCGCCAACGGCCGGACGTGGTGCTGATCGGGGAGATTCGCGACCGCGAAACCATGGAACATGCGATCAACTTTTCCG
>JANQJY010000118.1 GCA_028281385.1 Rickettsiales bacterium
TGCAGGAGAAATTTACATTCCTTGCCCCCAATATGCGTGTGCTTGATCTCGGCGCCGCGCCCGGCGGCTGGAGCCAGGTGGCGCTCGATATCATCGGCGAAAAAGGCCGGCTGCTGGGGGTGGATTTGCTGCCGATCGATCCGCTCGCCGGAGCCGAGTTCATCCAACAGGATTTTACTGAAGAGGACGCACCGAAGGTGATTTTGGCCACACTCAACGGCAGGGCCGATGCCGTACTGTCCGACATGGCCGCCAATACCACCGGTCATCCGCCGACCGATCATTTGCGTATCATGGGGCTGTGTGAAATGGCCTATGAGTTCGCACTTGAAGTACTGAATCCCGGCGGCGTGTTCGTATGCAAGGTATTACAGGGCGGTACTGAAGGTGAATTGCTCAAACGCATGAAACAGGACTTCAAAACAGTGAAACACGCCAAACCCGGCGCCTCACGCAAGGATTCCGCCGAAAGCTATGTCGTAGCGATGGGATTTCGCAAGCAGAGCAACTAGGTTTAATCACCAAATTATAACCGTTTACATTTATGGTTCCCCGTCATCCCTGTGTAAACGGGGATCTTTGTGCCGTCTTTCTCTAAGATTCCCGTTTTCACGGGAATGACGAAAACAGGGTGAAATAAATGTAAACGGTTATAATTTGGATTTTGTTGGCATTCAGATAAGAATTTGCGCTTTCCGCGTGACAAAATGGAATGAGTCGGTTATGAAACCGTGCAATTTTCGTAATGGAGATTGCCATGACAGTTGAGGAAGCCTTAACCTTTGATGATGTATTGCTGGTGCCGTGTGCGTCAGAGGTGCTTCCTGCCGATGTCTCCACCGAAACGCAATTAACGCGCGAGATTACGCTTGGCATCCCACTGATGTCCGCGGCGATGGATACCGTCACCGAAAGCGCGCTGGCGATTGCCATGGCGCAGCATGGCGGCATTGGTTGCATTCACAAAAATATGTCGCCCGAAAAACAGGCCAATCATGTACGCCGGGTCAAGAAATTCGAATCGGGCATGGTGGTGGGTCCGGTAACAATTTCTCCTGATGCCACCCTGGCCGATGCCTATGACCTGATGGATAAACACGCCATTACCGGCTTTCCGGTCACGGAACAGAACGGCACGCTTGTCGGCATCCTCACCAACCGCGATGTGCGCTTCGCTTCGGATCCGGAACAAAAAGTCAGTGAACTGATGACCAAAGACAATCTGGTGACGGTGAAGGACACCATTGATCGGGACGAGGCCAAGAAACTGCTGCATCAGCACCGCATCGAAAAGCTGATTGTCGTCGATGATGCCGGCCGCTGCATCGGGCTGATTACCGTCAAGGATATCGAAAAGGCTCAGGCACACCCGCATGCCGCCAAGGATTCGCTGGGACGCCTGCGTGTCGCCGCCGCCGTCGGCGTCGGTAATGACGGCTTCACACGTGCCGAAGCGCTGATCGATGCCGAATGCGACGTGATCACCGTCGATACCGCGCATGGCCATTCCAAAGGCGTGCTGGAGATGATTGCACGCGTCAAGAAACAGTCGAACCAGACGCAGGTGATTGGCGGCAACATCGCCACGGCGGAGGGCGCCAAAGCGCTGATCGATGCCGGGGTGGATGCGGTGAAAGTCGGCATTGGTCCCGGATCCATCTGCACCACGCGTATTGTTGCCGGCGTCGGCGTACCACAACTAAGCGCTATCATGCAGGTTGCTGATGTGTGCAGAAAAGCAAGCGTGCCCGTCATCGCCGATGGCGGTATCAAATATTCCGGCGATCTGGCCAAGGCAATTGCCGCCGGTGCCGATGCGGTGATGATCGGCTCGCTCTTTGCCGGAGTGGAGGAAAGTCCCGGTGAAGTGGTATTGTTCCAAGGCCGGTCCTATAAGAGCTATCGCGGTATGGGTTCGGTCGGCGCGATGGCACGCGGATCGGCTGACCGTTATTTTCAACAGGAAGTCGCTGATAAATTAAAACTAGTGCCTGAAGGCGTCGAAGGACGTGTGCCATTCAAGGGCGGTGCTACCGGTGTCGTACATCAACTTGTCGGCGGATTACGCGCCGCCATGGGCTATACCGGCAATCCGGATATTGCATCCTTGCAAAAGCACGCTACATTTGTGCGCATTACCGGTGCGGGATTGCGGGAAAGCCACGCGCATGATATCACCATCACGCGGGAAGCGCCCAACTACCGCACTGAAAGCTAATGATAGAGCTTCGTCATCCTGAGGGACATGCGTAGCATGTGACGTAAGGATCTATAACAATAGATTCCTTCACTGCTTCGCTAAAGCGTTGCAGTGTTCGGAATGACGACATGCTTGTTTGGAGAGATAAACATATGCGCCCAGCCGCCCGCATTGCCGCTGCAATTGAATTACTGGAGAATGTCAATGATATCTGGCAGGAAACCAACCAGGTCCCGGCCGATCAGATTATCTCCACCTATATGAAAGAACGGCGCTATATCGGCTCGAAAGACCGTCAGTTTATTGTGGATCTGGTCTATTTCATCATGCGCCATGGCGGGGCGCTGGAATACTGGCTCAGCCAGGCCAAAACGGAAGGCACGCCACGCCTGCTGGTTCTGCTGGCGCTGGTGATGGCCTATGATCGCCGTCCGGAAGAAATTGATGATTTGTTCGATGGCGAACAATACAATCCTGCCCCTCTTAATGAAGATGAACGCCAGTTACTCCGCCAGCATTATCTGCAGCCCCTGATCACTGCGGACATGCCGGACTGGGCGCGCTACAGCTATCCGGACTGGATCGAGCCCAGTCTGCGGGAATCTTTTGGGGATGAATTTGATAATGCGCTGGATTCACTTAACAATCCCGCACCTATTGATCTGCGCGCTAATACGCTGAAAACCACCCGCGCTGATGTCATTCATGAACTTGACCGCGAAAGCATCTTATGTGCGCAAACAAAATATTCTCCGCTTGGTATTCGCCTGAACAAGCGCTACCCGCTGCAAACGCTGGATATTTTCAAACAGGGCTGGTTTGAGATTCAGGATGAAGGCTCGCAAATCGTGTCACTGCTGGTCGATGCCAGACCGGGGCAGACGGTGATCGACTATTGCGCCGGTGCCGGTGGTAAAACCCTTGCCATGGCCACCACCATGGAAAATCAGGGAACGATTTATGCGCTGGATACAAGCGAACACCGGCTGAAGAAATTCCCCAAACGCCTGGAACGTGCCGGTGTGACCAACGTCTTTATTCAGCCCTTAGGTGACAACAAACCGGCATTTCTTAAAAAACATAAAGGCTTAGCCGATCGTGTGCTGCTCGATGTTCCCTGCAGCGGCAGCGGCACCTGGCGGCGCAATCCGGATTTAAAATGGCGGTTCAGCCGCAAGGATTTACAGCATGTCTGCTCCATTCAGGAACACATACTTACAGAGGCTTGCGGGCTGGTCAAACCCGGCGGTAGACTGATTTACGTGACCTGCTCCATCCTCAAAGAGGAAAATCAGGACCAGGTGGCCCGTTTCCTTACACAAAATGGCGATTTCTTTGTTGAGGAATTGCCGGAAATGTGGAATAACCATGTGTCGTTGATTGAAAATATGGGACCGGCATTGTCGCTAACCCCGCACCGGGATGGGACAGACGGATTTTTCGCCATGGTGCTTGGTCGCCATGGCTAGTGAGTGAGCGGAGTGTAAAATGGCACGAAACAAACGACGGAAGTCAGTGTTGAAAGGCTTGTCCACGCTGTTGTCACGTTTGTTGTGTAAGCGCAGCATCATTGTGGTGTCCGACCATAAAACAGGCCATTTGCCGATTAGTATCAGCGCACAACTGGGCGGGCTGATGGTTGTTTTCGGCTGCATCTCCTGGGTGTCCTATTCTACCGGTAGCTATATGGCCGCACAGTCAGTGCTGGCGGAGAAAGATCGTAAAATCGCACATAGTACGCTGGAAAATCACAAAATCGAAAGTGAATTTGCGCTGCTGAAACGTGATCTGCTCAAAATTCTCGATCAGAAAGAAGAGAATCTGAGCGAATACGCTCAATTTGTCATCGAGCAATATCAGGAAGAAGATAATGTGGCCGAACCGATTGCAGCGGAAGCCGTCGCAACAATTGATCATAATATTGTGTTTGAGCGTATCGGATTTCTTGAAAAGCAGGTGGAAATCATGCGCCGCAACCATGCCGAAATGGTCACGGCTATCCGCGACACTACCGACGGTAAGATCAAAGAACTTGAAAAGGTGCTTGCCAAAACCGGCCTGAATCAGAAGAGCCTACTGAAGGAAGCGAAAAAAGCACTGGAGAAGGAAGAGAATCCGCAGGGCGGTCCGTATGATCCGATCTATGAAGATAATCCGTTAATCCAGAGTGAACGCCCTTTGTTCGATGATCTGGACAAAATGATACTGTTGTATGACGTGCTTGGTCAACTGCCGCTGGACGCGCCGATGAAAGACTATCGTATTACCAGCGGGTATGGCACGCGGATCGATCCGTTCCGCAAGCGCCCGGCTCATCATGCCGGTCTTGATTTCGCCGCGAATGAGGATAAGCACATTTATGCTCCAGCCGATGGCGTGGTAACCTTTACCGGCCGCAAAGGTGCCTACGGGCTGATCATCGATCTTGATCACGGGCTGAATGTCTCCACGCGCTATGGTCATTTGCGTGATATCAAGGTGCGGGAGGGACAGCAGGTGAAAAAAGGCCAGGTTATCGGCGTCCAGGGCAATACAGGACGTTCAACCGGCGCACATCTGCATTATGAAGTGCGCTATGACGGAAAAACACTAAACCCCAAAAATTTTTTAAAGGCAGGCCATGATGTTCAAAAACAGCAAGACGGATAGACATACCAGAAAACCCAGTAGCGGGTTGATTCATAAAACTACACCTTCCATCATTTCCGCAGATATGAATGTTCTGGGGAATGTTGTCAGTGAAGGATTTATCGATATTGACGGCAGCGTGGAAGGCAATGTCCGCTGCGAAAGTACAACTATTCGTGAGCATGGCAAAATACAGGGCGATGTGATGGCTGATGTCGTACAGATTTACGGCCATGTCGAAGGCGTCGTCAAAGCCAAGGAAGTACATTTATATAAAACCGCACATGTCAAAGGCGTTATCATGCATGAAACGCTATCGATCGAAGACGGTGCTGTGGTAGACGGAAAGTTCAAACGCACCGACAAAGTCTTTATTGATGATGAGTTGGAAAATGCCAGCAGTGATTTTATGGACCGCATGAACGAACCGGATGATACCGGAAAGGAAGAGGATATTTTAGACAATCTGCGCTTGGTCAATTCCAACGAGCCGATTTAACTGGTTGGTAAAAGTGTAATGTGCAGTTTCCTTCTTATGGAAACTACAGCAATATCCAGCCTGCCAGTCCTAAAAACAGGAAAAAGCCGATGATATCGGTGACAGTAGTGAGGAATACACCGGAAGAGACGGCCGGATCAATCTTTAGCTTAGTCAATAATAACGGAATCGCCGCGCCGCTGAATCCGGCAACCATCAGCGTCAATATCGTTGCTGCGGCAAACACGCCGGCCAACATGGCATCCTGATAAAATAGATACACCCCGCCCGCCATGATCGCGGCAATGCCCAGTCCGTTGAGCAGGCCGATCAGCAGTTCCTTGCGCACTGCTGCCAACGCATTGGAGGATTTCAGCTGTTTCGTCGCCAGCGCGCGTACCGCCACAGTGACGGATTGCGTGCCGGCATTACCACCCATCGAGGCGACAATCGGCATCAGAATCGCCAACACTACCAGTTGGGCGATGACTTCTTCATACACACCAATCACTACCGAAGCGAGAATCGCCGTCAGCAGATTGATAAATAGCCATGGGAAGCGTAGTTTGACCGTCTCCATCAGCCCGGCCTGGATATCCTGGCTTTTGACACCACCGGCGGCAAGATAATCTTCTTCTTCCTCTTCCTTAATCACATGCACCACATCATCGACGGTAATAGTACCGACAAGCCGTCCCTTGTCATTGACTACCGGTGCCTCAACCAGCCCGTATTTACGAAAGAGATAGGCAACTTCCTCCTGGTCGGTATCGAGTTTGACGGCATAGGTTTCTCCCGCCATGATATCGCTGACCCTGGTGTCGCGCGGGCTGTGCATGATAGCGGAAAGCGGAATGCGCCCAACCGGGTGGAATTTCGGATCAGTGGCATAGACAATATAAAACATCTCCGGCAGATCGGCCTTCTCGCGGAGAAAATCGATCGTCTGCCCCACCGTCCAATAATCCGGCACGCTGATGAGTTTTTTGGTCATCAGGCGTCCAGCCGAATCTTCCGGATAGCTCAGGCCCTCTTCCAGCTCTTCACGTAACGGTTCGGGCACCGCCCCCAAAATCTCCTGCTGACCTTCTTCGGTCAGTTCCTCGATGACATCGATCGCATCATCGGTATCAAGCTGCGTCAACGCATCGGCCGAGCGTTCCGTCCCCAGCACGTCGAGGACATCTTCAGCCGCTTCATGGCTCAGGCCGGGCAGAATCTCGTGATCGAACGTATCTTCTGCCAACATCTTCGCCAACCCGCAACGCTGATCGGACGGCAGGGTGTTGATCAGCTCCGCCTTATCCGCCGCATGCAAATCGGCCAGCTGTTCATTGATCGTATCGACATCTTCGGCCTTAAGCGCTTTCTTGACATCCGCCACTACATCCGCCGCCACGTCGAACTGCTGTTCGGCCTGTTCGGTTTCATCTGTCGTCTGAGTGTCCATGCGCGCTTGTGCCATAATCATTGTATTCTTGAAAAGCCGACGCTGTTGTAATCGAGATTAAACGCAGGCGCCAGTGATTTGTGACAATCAAGAAAAGCATTGCCTGCCCGCCACCGCCTCGCTATAAGCAATCCTTACCACCATTTCGCGCGACCGTGGCGGAACTGGTAGACGCGCAGCGTTGAGGTCGCTGTGGGAGCAATCCCGTGGAGGTTCAAGTCCTCTCGGTCGCACCAAACACAAGTAAATTCATAAATATCAACATCTTAGGTGATTTTTGAAATTTGACAACCTTTTGAAAAATATATATTTATCAAAACCTTGTTTGTTAATGCTTTAAAAATTACGCCAAAATTTACGCTGACTAGAGTTTGAAATAAAGCCGCAGTAATTCATACTGTGCCAACCTATCATATTGATAGGTTTTCTTGACTTCCGCCTATCAATATGATAGGTTAGTATAATGATTGATCGTGTCACAAAGTTGCGCTCGGACATGGATTCTGTGAGAGCTGAAGAGCTTGTGAGGCAGCTAGCTCAACGTGATCGTAATATCATTTTTAGCGAACATGCTACAGAGCGCATGTTGGAACGCGACATTACAGACAAGGAGGTGAGAAAGGTACTGCGCACCGGATATGTCGAAGAGCCTCCGGTGCCTGGGAGTGGAAAAAACGAGTGGAAGTGTGAAGTTGTGCAGCAACAAGACAATTCCAATCGTGAAATTGGGGTCATCACGATCATTATTGAAGAACAGAAATTATTTATAAAAACAATAATGTTTAAAGACTTTAGCTAGTTATGGAGGTTATGAAGATGCAAGAGACGGAAATTAAAAAGCCCTATCACTATAGGGAATGCGGGTTAGATAATGTTTATCTGCTGGATGGCTATGAAATATTCGATCACCCGGAGCATGGTCGCGGTGTATCGTTTAGAAATATAGACGGCTTACATGAAGCCATAGGCAGGTTCTTATGTGAGCACGATTCTGCGCTGGACAGAAAAGAATTCAAGTTTCTACGAAAAGAAATGGAGTTAACACAAAAGGAGTTGGCAGATTTACTGCATCTGGACACACAGACTATTGCTAGATATGAAAAAGGTGAAACGGCAATTAGTGGACCTGTAGACCGATTAATCAGGCTGATCTATCTGGATTATGTAAATAAGGAGCAGGATTGCATCTATACGCGCGATGTGCTGGATAGGCTGGCCAAGATGGATTATTGCGAACCTAATCCATTAAATTTCACGTTTGATGAATTAGAAAGATGGCACCCAACACGGACAGCTGCATAATACTAACAATTAGGAGTATGAAGAATGAGTGAGAAAGTAGATGTGAAACTTGGTGGAAAGTCTGCAGAAGAAGTTGCCTATGAGTTGATGCAGCTTATTTTTCGTGTAGAAGAAAAACCCGCTTTAACACGCAAGGAAATTCTGCAAACTTATATCGACTGTAGCAATGCAGTTCGATATGCGACCCTACCGGAATCAAACTAACTTTAATGTCCATACTTTGCATTGCAGCTTTCCAATGCTCTTTTCGCCATTCGACAATACTGCTGGTTATGAAAAGCCATTTTTACGCCAAAGTTGCGCCAACCTCTTGCTAAGCATATGATAGTTAAAAATACTTAGGATCCTCTCGGTCGCACCAAACATAGCTCATGGAATACCGGACATCACAGGAACGGGTAGATTACGAAGAGGCTGTCGAAGCGATGGAACGGCGCGTGGCCGCCATCCATGCCGGAGAGGCTGATGAACTGTTATGGTTTCTTGAGCATCCACCGCTTTATACTGCCGGCACCAATGCCGATCAGGCCGATCTGATCGATCAAACACGCTTTCCCGTCTATCACACCGGGCGCGGCGGGCAATATACTTATCACGGTCCCGGCCAGCGTGTCGCCTATGTCATGCTGGATCTGAAGAAACGCGCAGACGCCAGAGGAGACGCGCCCGACCTGCGCGCCTATGTGCATCAGCTTGAACAGTGGCTGATCGATACGCTGGCGCAATTCGATATTACCGGAGAACGGCGTGAGGGCCGTGTCGGAGTATGGGTAGTGCAGAATTCAGAATCCGAAAGTCAGAATCCGGATCGCGGACAGAATGTCCGCGCCAGCCTTGAGCCCTCCTCACTCGCCTCGGCGAAGCAGGAGCTTCGCTCCGGCGTAGCCGGGTCGCGGAGGTCAGCAGACCGTAGCGGGAAGCTTAACGCAAATACAACAGAAAAGAAAATCGCGGCGCTGGGCATGCGTGTGCGCAAATGGGTGACCTATCACGGCATCTCGCTCAATGTGAACCCCGATCTGTCGCATTACGGCGGCATCATCCCCTGCGGCATTGCAGAATTCGGTGTCACTTCGCTGGCCGAGTTGGGGATTAACGTGACAATGCAGGAGGTCGATGCTATATTGAAACAGGAATTTGAGAGGATATTTCATGTCTGAAGATATTGAAGAGAGAAAAAAGACCATTTGGCAAAAGATTGAAGAAGGAAACCTCGCAGGAAAGGTAGGAAGTGCTGCAGGAAAAGTATCTTTAGACGTAGATGGCGGAACGCATCGTCTGATAAAGGATGGCGTTACGGCAGTTGCCGAAAGTGATATAGATGTTAAAACAATAAATCCCAACATACTGGCCGACGCCGTAGTTACTCAGATAGAACTTCTGGCAAGAACTAACGGTGGTATCACCTCACTGGGTGAAGAAAGCTACAACCGCTGATAAATCACACCGTCTCGCGCATGGTGAATCCGGCATCGATGCTTTCTTTAGAATCTGCCGCTTCAATATCCAGCACCCGGCTTGGCAGCGGGCCGTCGTAACAGGCTTCAATCATCTGATCGACCACCTTGGCCGCTCCACAGAACAGCGCTTCGACTCTGCCGTCCGTGCGATTGCGCACCCAGCCGGAAAGCTCCAGCCTGCGCGCCCTGGATCGTGTCCAAGCACGATAGCCGACGCCCTGCACGCGACCAGAAATCATCACATGCATGTTTTTGGTTTCGACCTTGTCTAAAATGGCGTCCATGCTACCCTCTCATCAGGCTATACGCCTGTGCATAGCATATTTCTCAGGGTTTGGCAAATCGGTCGCTACGCCGCGTCCGGCAGATCGAACTCCATCAGCAATTCATCCGCCGCAACGCTGGTCGGCGCTTCAATATGGATTTTCTCGATTTTACCATCGTGATCGGCATAGATGATATTCTCCATCTTCATCGCCTCGATCACCATCAACGCCTGCCCTGCCCGCACTTCTTCACCCGCTTTGACATGAATGGCCGAGACCAGCCCGGCAATCGGCGCGCGCAGCTCTCCGGCGGAATCCCCGTCATCGCTTTGCGGCATATATTGCGCCAGTTCCGCCACTTTCGGCGAGCGCACCACGGCACGCACATCATAGCCGGCAAAATTGAGCTGATAGCCTTCGGCCAGCCGTTCGATCCGCACACTCACCGGCCGACCGTTCACCGTGCCCTGAAACAGGCGGTAGCCCAGCTTCCATGAACTGCGGATGACGATGGTACCGTCATCATAGCTGATGTCATAGCCATGTTCCTTCTTGCGCACGTAAGCCGGATAGTTGTTGTCGTTAATATTGATGACCCAGCGCGAGCCGATCGCCCGTTCACGCTCCGGCAGCTGGCCGGAAATCAGCGCCGCACGCTCAATCATGCGCAGATAGGCGAACAGCGCCACCGCCATACAGACTTTCTTGGCCTCGGTATCGAGCTCGGCGCCGCTGAAGCCGGCGGGATATTCCTGCTCGATGAAATTGGTGGAAATATCGCCCTTGACGAAACGCTCATGCGCCAGCACCGCCTCCATGAAGCTGATATTATGCGCGATGCCGCGAATAATGGTCTCGGCCAGCGCCGCGCGCATCCTCTCGATCGCCTGATCGCGGTTGGCACCGTGCGTACAGAGCTTGGCGATCATCGGATCATAGAACATGCTGACCTCGCCGCCTTCATACACACCGCTGTCAATCAGCACGCCCTCTTTGGCCTCGGGTTCCTGATAGCGGATGATGCGCCCGGTCGAGGGCAGGAAACCGCGCGCCGGATCTTCGGCATAGACCCGCGCTTCCATGGCCCAGCCGTCGATTGTCACCTCCTCCTGCGTCATCGGCAAATTCTCGCCTGCAGCAATGCGGAACATCTGCTCGACCAGATCGATACCGGTAATCAGTTCGGTCACGCGGTGCTCGACCTGCAGGCGCGTATTCATTTCGAGGAAATAGAATTGCCCCGACGAATCGACAATAAACTCAACCGTTCCCGCTGAAATATAGCCGACCTCTTTTGCCAGCGCGATGGACTGGCGGCTCATTTCCGCGCGGGTGTCGTCGGTGAGAAACAGGCTCGGCGCTTCCTCGATCACCTTCTGATGGCGGCGCTGAATCGAGCATTCGCGCTCCCCGAGCGAGATGATATTGCCTTTTTTATCGGCAAGAATCTGTATTTCGATATGGCGCGGATCTTCAAAAAACTTCTCGATAAACACCCGCGCATCGTTGAAGCTTGACTGCGCCTCGCTCGCCGCGCGCTTCATACCTTCCTTGAGTTCGTCCTCGTCGCGGGCGATGCGCATACCCTTACCGCCGCCGCCAGCCGCGGCCTTGATCATCACCGGATAACCGATTTCCGCCGCCACCTCTTTAGCGGTCTTGACATCCTCCACCGCGTCCAAAATGCCCGGCACCGTATTGACACCAGCAGCCTGCGCGATTTTCTTGGATTCGATCTTATCGCCCATCTTGCGGATGGCATCGGGACGCGGCCCGACCCACGCCACGCCGCGGCGCATGACATCGCGGGCGAATTCCTCATTTTCCGATAAGAAGCCATAGCCCGGATGTACGCAGGCCGCGCCCGACTGATCGATGGCGCGCAGCAGCGCCTCGGCATTCAGATAGCTTTCCGCCGCCGGCGAATGACCAACAAAAATCGCCTCATCGGCCTGCTTGACATGCAGTGCATTGGTATCGGCCTCGGAATAGACGGCGACGGTACGCATGCCCAGCTTTCTGGCCGTATGCATGATGCGCAGCGCAATTTCGCCACGATTGGCAATGAGCACGGATTCAAACATCCGAGCGTTATAGACAATCCTTATGTCAAGTGCAAGCGGGCGAGCACCAAGCGTGCTTAGCGCTTGCATCGCCGCGGGCAATGCCCTATAGTTGCACCAGATCGGTATAGGACCGATCCGGGGCTCAAAAACCTCTAACTCAAGAGCGGTTGGCATCAACCGTGGTTGGAGCGTTTCCTTCTTGACTCGCATCAAAG
>JANQJY010000046.1 GCA_028281385.1 Rickettsiales bacterium
CATTTCCATCGACTTGCAACGGAAGTGGAAAGTCGCGGCGTTCGCCTGCGCTGGCGCGAGATCGAGAAGAAAAGGGCGGACAGGCAGCCGATCGATGGCACGGCGGGTTATTATTTCTATCTGCTCGATATCAACGCCGAAGAGCGCGATATCCTCGAATCGCTAGTCGCGCTGTCCTTCGGTGCATCGCTGATTTCGATCTTCGCGCGTCTGGGCGGCGGTATCTTCACCAAAGGCGCCGATGTCGGGGCCGATCTCGTCGGCAAGGTCGAAGCCGGCATCCCCGAGGATGATCCGCGCAATCCGGCGGTGATTGCTGATAATGTCGGTGATAATGTCGGCGACTGTGCCGGTATGGCCGCCGATTTGTTTGAAACCTATGTCGTCACCATCGTCGCCACCATGCTGCTCGCCGCGATTTTCTTTACCGGCGATGCGCAAAGCACCTTCATGCTCTATCCGCTGGCGATTGGCGCAGTCTGTATCGCCGCTTCGGTGATCTCGACCTTTTTCGTCAAGCTGGGCGCCGGCAACAATATCATGGGCGCGCTGTATAAAGGCTTCATCATCAGCGCTCTGCTCTCTGCCGGAGCAATTTATAAAGTCACCGAGCATATGCTGGGACTGGAAACCGCCCACAGCTTCGCCAATGTCGTCTTTACCGGACAGGATGTATTCTACTGCGCACTGATCGGCCTGGCCGTTACCGGCCTGATGGTGTGGATCACCGAATATTACACCTCGACCGAATACCGCCCGGTACGCAGCGTCGCCAAGGCATCGGAAACCGGCCACGGCACCAATGTGATTCAGGGGCTCGCCGTTTCGATGGAAGCGACCGTGCTGCCGATCCTGGTGATCTGCGCCGGTATCATCATATCCTACAGCTATTGCGGCCTGCTTGGCATTGCCATCGCCGCCACTACCATGCTGGCGCTGGCAGGCATCGTCGTCGCACTCGATGCGTATGGTCCGGTCACCGATAATGCCGGTGGCATCGCTGAGATGGCCGAGTTGGACGAAGAGGTACGCAATACCACGGACGCACTCGACGCTGTGGGTAATACGACAAAAGCCGTAACCAAAGGCTATGCCATCGGCTCGGCCGCACTGGCGGCACTGGTACTGTTTACCGCCTATGTCGAAGATCTGAAACATTACTTCCCCGATCTCAATGTCACCTTCCAGCTGTCTGATCCATATGTACTGGTCGGGCTGTTCATCGGCGGGCTGCTGCCTTATTTCTTCGGCGGCATGGCGATGATGGCTGTCGGCCGCGCTGCCGGATCGGTCGTCGTCGAAGTGCGCCGTCAGTTCAAGGAGATCGACGGTATCATGGAAGGCAAAGCCAAACCGGAATACGGCAAATGCGTCGATATGCTGACACGTGCTGCGATCAGGGAAATGGTCGCCCCGTCTTTGCTGCCGATTGCCGCACCTGTTGCGCTGTATTTCGTCATTAACGAAGTCGCCGGCCAGGAGCAGGCTTTCGCCGCACTCGGCGCGATGCTGCTGGGGATTATCGTCACCGGCCTGTTCGTCGCGATTTCCATGACCTCCGGCGGCGGCGCATGGGACAATGCCAAGAAATATATCGAAGACGGCAACCATGGCGGCAAAGGCTCCGAAGCGCATAAGGCGGCGGTGACCGGCGACACCGTGGGCGATCCTTATAAGGATACGGCCGGGCCGGCAGTCAACCCGCTGATCAAGATTGCCAATATCATGGCGATTCTGCTGCTGGCATTGCTTTCATAGGCCTTTAAACCGTCATCCCGGCCAGCAAGGCCGTCAGGCCGAAGCGCGCGCCGGGATCTCGTGCCACATACTGAGTCTGTCTTTTGATTGTTACAAGATTCCCGCCTACGCGGGAATGACGGCAGAGTTTACGCTTTCACGTCGATCATTTCTTCAATGGCCTGATCACCACGCGCTTCAAGCCGTTCACGGAAAGATTTATAGCCCGGCGCATCGCGATCCTCTTCACCGCGCATCATCGATTTGGCCCGTGCCCATTCTTCGGTGGTGACGGTATTTCTATAGGATTTCGGCTGCGGCGGCAACTTGCCGCACGGCTTAGAGACATACTCTTCTTTTTCTTTGTCTCTTTCCTTGCGCGCATGATGTTGTTTATGCGAATCTTTACGCGCACCATCACTTTCCCGCTGCTTCTGCATTCCCCGGCCAAGCATTTCCAGAACGGCCAGTTCCTGCATCGCGGCCTGTTCCATCTGCTCATCACGGATCGTCTCAGCCAGTGTGAGTTCTTCCTGCATTTTGGCTTTTTCGCGGAATCCTTCGATGATAGCAAAAGCAACAGGACTGACAATAGCAGCCGCTAGTGCACCTGCTCCTATGGCCGCACCCGCCGTGGCTGCTACGGGTAGAGTCAGTGATGTTAAAAATGCTGTTGTCGCTGCCGTTCCAAGTGTGGCCATTGCAAGGCCTATACAGACCAGGCTTGCAACCTGCCCTTTCCAATATCCCGTAAAAATACCCTTATTCCAGAATGTCGGATCGCTGACCGTTTTGCCTTCCAGTTGATTCTGTTCCATCTGGTCTTTGCGCCAGAATCCGCCGATCAAACCACCCACTACCGTCCCTACCGGCGTCAGAAAGGAACCCAGGAAGGCCCCCATCGACATGCCATGATTAAAAATCGTTGGTTCGTCGGTGGCGGGAATCTTCGGTAAATCGGTACGTTTCGCCACACTATCCTCATCAATAATTAAAATTTTATCTATTGTATTTCATTGTAAGCTAATCATATGGGACTGTGTGTGACAGTTGTGTGAAGGTTTTTTCCATATCCTCTCACAATGACGGGGAACAGATGCGCTCTTCGCTTGCTCTCCCCGCCACTTCCTCTTAAGCTTGCCTTCCATGACACGTCTCCTCTTCTATAGCCTGTGTATTCTGTTATTTTTTCCTTTGTCTTCCGAAGCATCCGAGGCGAAGCGCTTCGGTGGAGCACTGGCCCATCAGCTTGAGGTGGGCGAATGGGACCGGCTGCGTCAAACCGCCGGTGATTTCGGCATCGATCATCTGCAAAACTATATCGAATGGAAGTATGTATCAGACAGTGACAGCGGCGCCGGTTTCGAAGACATCGCACAATTCATCAACCGTCATCCGAACTGGCCGTTGCGTGAGCGTATCCTGCGTCTGGCCGAGGACAGGCTGTTCGAAGAAACACACGCGGATGAAACAGTACGTCAATGGTTCAGGTTACATCCTCCTCTCAGCGCCAAAGGACAGCTGGCCCATGCCATGAGCCTTCCCGACAACGATCCAAAGATCAAAATACTTGTGCAGACTGCCTGGATAGAGGGTAATTTTACACGTGATGAAGAAAAAAGAATATTAGCTGGTTATGGAAAATTCTTAACCCAATACTTTCATAAGGAGCGTATTGAACGACTGCTGTGGGACGATCGCGCTACCCAGGCCGAAGGCCTGTTGCACCATGTCGATAAAGATTTGACATCTCTCTATCGCGCACGCATTGCCCTGATCCGCAAAGAGCGCGGAGTGAATAAAAAAATCAACGCCGTGCCGGCCGCGCTGAAAAAGGATGAAGGGCTGCGTTATAACCGCATGCGCTGGCGTCATAAAAAAGGGCTTGAAGGCGGTGCACTGGAGATTTTGCTGTCACAACCGGCTTCGCGTCACCATGCCGGTAAATGGTGGCAATACCGCCAGCGCTACGCGCGTGATGCCATCGAGGCCAAACAATATGCCAGGGCCGCCAAATTGCTGAGTGCCCATGGACCGCTCGAAGGCGTCGACCTATCTCAGGCACTGTGGCTGCTCGGCTGGGTGCAACTGGAATATCTGAACAGCCCGAAACCGGCCTATGAAAATTTCTACCGCATGTTTCATGCTGTTAAAACACCGGTAAGTAAAGCCCGCGCCGCCTATTGGGCCGCTCGTGCCGCCGAAGATAATCAAAACCGCGACATCGCCCGCGGCTGGTATGCCCAGGCCGGTAGACACCCGACCGTTTTTTACGGTCAGCTTGCCTTTGAACATCTGCACCCCAGATCCAATCTGCCTCTGCCGGAACAACCGGGCTTTTCGTCTGCGGAACGTAAGCGCTTTCAACGCAACGAACTGGTGCAGGTAATTCTCATGCTGCATACGCTTGGGATGGACGATCAGGCCCTGCCGTTTATCGTAACACTCGCCAAAAACGCCAAAACCACCGAAGAATATGCCCTCATCGCCGATCTGACGCACGAACTCCACTGGCTGTATGGCCGTGTGAAATCGGCCAAGCTGGCCATCCGCGAGCATCACCTGCTGATCCGCTCCGGCTGGCCGGTGGTGAAACTACCCAAAGGCCTGCCGGTGGAAGATGCTCTGTCGCATGCCATCGCCCGCCAGGAAAGCGAATTCAAGCCCGATGCCGTCAGCCGTGCCAACGCGCGCGGGCTGATGCAGCTATTACCGAAAACCGCAAAGCTGACTGCAAAAAATCTAGGCATTCCTTACCATAAGGCTGAACTCTTCAACCCATCTTATAACATCACGCTTGGCAGCCAGTATCTGGGAGAACTCATCGGCCGATTTGACGGAAACTATATTCTCGCCATTGCTGGCTATAATGCCGGTCCAACTCGCTCGAAACAATGGATCAAGCGATTCGGTACACCAGGCAACAATCTCCGCCAGACGATTAACTGGATCGAAACCATCCCCTTTAAAGAAACCCGCAATTATGTGCAACGTGTGCTGGAAAATCTGCAGGTTTACCGGCAATTGCTTGAACAGAGAAACCACCGGTTGACCGATGATCTGGGGCGTTAGCGCTCTATCCTAGTCCCCCCAGAAGGATTCATAGGTCGGCGGGCTGTAGAAGCTGTCATTGTCAATATAGGTGTCATACGCTGCGCCGCCCGGCCCCGATATCCCCGATCCTGCCGGCACCGGCGTGCGCACGTCATACATATCCCACACCGACTGCTGCTGACGCGGTGCAGCACCGCAGCCCGACACAACGATCATACAGACGACAAGGATAAAATAACGCACTTTCACTCACTTTCTTTTACTATATTATTCACTTTTTCACAATTCTGTCCGCTCATATTGGGTTTATTTTGCAAATTCCACGTCTATGCGCTACACCATAGTGCAATTTTACCATAACCACAAACAACGAGGTATTTCATGCATGGTCACGGCGGCGGACACCACGACGTAGCACTTCCCGATACACTCTTATTTGGGCTGGACCCGTTCTGGTTCGCCACAGTGTTGTTCGTTATCGGTTATCTAATCATTATGACCGAAAAAATCAACCGTGCCATTGTCGCTTTGCTCGGCGCGGGCCTGCTGATCATCTTCGGGGTGATGAATCAGGCGCAGGCGATTGCCTCGGTCGATTTCAATACGCTCGGCCTGCTGGCGGGGATGATGGTCATCGTCCATGTCACCGGAAAAACCGGCGTGTTCCAGTTTCTGGCCATCTGGTCGGTGAAAAAGGTCGATGCCAAACCCTGGGGTATCATGATGATGATCGCGATTATTACCGCCGTTTTCTCCGCCCTGCTTGATAATGTCACCACCGTGCTGCTGATCGTGCCGGTGCTGCTGCGTATCTGTAAGGAGCTGGAAGTGCCGGTCTATCCCTATTTGTTTACGGCCATCCTTACTTCCAATATCGGCGGCACCGCTACCTTCATCGGCGATCCGCCAAATATTCTGATCGGCTCCGCCGTCGGCTTTTCTTTCAACGACTTTATCATGCATACTGCGCCAGCCGCCTTTGTCGTGTTCTTCGCCACCATGATCCCGATTTACCTTGTCTGGGGCCGCAAACTCTCCGCCGACGACGACAAGCGCGCACGCGTCATGGCGATGAATGAACGCGAAACCATCACCGATGTACCGTTGTTGAAATCCTGCCTGTTCGTCTGTACTCTCGTGGTGATCGGGTTCGTCACCGCCCATTCCATCCATATGGAGCCCGCCACCATCGCCATGACCGGTGCGGCATTGCTGCTGATGCTGGAGAATCTCGCGCATGATCAGGAGCATCACGCCCATAATGTCCACGCCGCCTTCGCCGAAGCCGAATGGGTCACGCTGTTCTTCTTCATCGGACTGTTCATTATGGTACACGGCATTGAACGCGTCGGGCTGATCCATATGATGGGCGAAACCCTGATCGATCTGACGGACGGCGATATGACGGACACCGCCCTCGCCATCCTGTGGGTCTCCGCCTTTGCCTCGGCCTTTCTGGATAATATTCCCTTTACCGCGACCATGATCCCGCTAATCAAATCACTGGCACCCGTCTTCGGCGGCGCAGAAGCACTGGAGCCGCTATGGTGGTCACTGGCGCTTGGCGCCTGTTTCGGTGGCAATGGTACATTGATCGGCGCCAGCGCCAACCTCGTCGTGGCCGGCTTCGCCGAACGGGCGGGCCATCCGATCCGCTTTGTACCCTTCCTGCTGCATGCCCTGCCGCTGATGGTTCTGAGCATCATCATCAGTCATTTTTATATCTATTTCCGATACCTCAGCTAGCCTATCTATGCTATATTCAAGGCATGACGCAGCTTACCAAAAAGATCGGCGATCACATGGTCAATGCCCATGTGGGCACGCGCATCCGCAACCTACGTCAGCAGGCTGGTGTGAGCGCACGCGAAGTCTCCCGCAATACCGGTATTTCCAGCACGCAACTCTATAAATTCGAAATGGGAAAAAACCGTATCAGCGCCGTGCATCTGTTTAAGCTGGCTCACTTCTTTAATGTGCCGCCCAACAGCTTTTTTGAAGGATTGCCCGGCATCGCCACCGGCCAGGTCACCAACGCCGATATCAGCCATTTAATGAAGAATTTCCTGAAGATCGACAGCCCGAACCGCGGCGCTTTGTTCAAAGATTTCGTCAAGGCAGTCAGTGCGGCCAAAGACTCAAACTGACAGCATTAACGCCCGTTTTCCCGATTCGTTTGATCGGACCTTGCGTCATCCACCTGCTCAACATAGGTGCCGGTACGCTTGGCATTGCATTTAGACATAAACAGCAGATCAACCAGGTGGACGGGATCAAACATGTCTCGCAGATCACCGACTGGGCCATCGCGCGCAACTGCATTGCGTAATGAATATTCGATCCATGAAGGATCATGCATTACTGCCTCACCCTGCTCATTCAGAGAGGAAAACCTCCCCATCGGCAGTTTCAGCGTGTGCCCCGCCTGATCCTGCCGTCCATCCGCCGCCGGTGTCGGCACAGCCGCCGCACCTTGCTTGAAAAAACCCGATGCATCATAATTTTTTTCATCGCCAAATGCCGACCACAAATTCCCCGCTACGGGGCCGTCCGTCCAGACCAGCAACTCATTGTCACTGACGGGAATAACCGCCGGCGCGGTCTGATCGCCGATATATTGCTGGTAATAGCCGCGTGATTTTGAAATCAAATCATTTTGCGAGACGACATAGACCGAACTGAAACTGCCGCAGGGATGCGGATCCTTTAAATTCACCACCGGATTGACATTCATGCTGTAGGCTTCCGCCAGCGCCTGTTTTATCTGTGCGGTCGTGTAGCCCTTCTCATGCAGGCAATCGACGGTCGCATTGCGTAGCTGTTTGACGATGCTGGTGCCGAAACTATAGGAAAACAGATTCCATTTCCGCAAGACGGAATTCAACACACCGACATCCGGCAGCTCGGGTAAGTTCGTCTCCAAAGAAGGTTTTAAGAACCGGTCAAAGGTGTTTTGCGCGTCGGGAGAGATATACGTGTCCGGCGCAGCATTGCCGGCACAGACATCCGCACTGGTACGCACATAATTCTGTAACGGGTAGGAAATGCAATAAATTTCGATGCCTTCATTCTTGCCCTTCTGCTCGTAAATACCGGGACCGCCGATAGTGGTTTCGACCTGTTTCATCATACCGGCAATTTCGCGCGGATCATTGTTCAACGTGCGCGCATTGCCAAAACAAAGCACCGGTTTTTTGGAAAAATCAATCGCATCCGCCTCTTCCAAACGTGAAACAAACTTTCCATCCTCTGCCTTTTCCACCACCCGTTTCCACAGGCGCGGTTTGGTATCCTCCTCTTTCACCTCATTCAGCACCACATCCCCGTTGCGAATCTGATAAGGCATGCCGCTATCGATGAGATAACGGTCCATCGCAAATAGCAGATCGGCATGATGCTGATTACGTTCGGGTGAGGAAATGCGGTCCAGCGCATCTGCGCCGGTATTGTAACTGTTCTCTTCTTGATTCATGCTACGTACATTCATCAGACTCGCGATAAATATCGGAAAATCATCCGGCACCCCCTGGTCAAACAAAGCAGGATCCAATCCAGAGGATTTCTCCGCCTCAAGAAAGTGATCCAGCGCCTTGAGAAAACGGTCATCAACCGACGTTCGCGCATGTCTGGACACTCCGGTATCCGTCAGATGCGACAGGATTTGCCCACGAAACCCGTCAACAAACCGTTCTTCTACTGTCGATTGCACGTCTTTCATATATCACGATTTCATTTGTGGCTTATCAACCTGAAATTTCATAAATAAGATTTTTATCAATTTCAAATCTATTGATCTAACGCGTTAAGATTATGATCCGAGAATAACATAACCTGAAATTGTATCCTATTTATCTCATTCTGGTTTATATACTACTGTTTTCTATTTATAGTTTCAAGTATTTTAGCCTGTTAATCCATTTATTCTCTTACTCCCTTAACCATATGAATATCGGTTAATTTTTTAATCTTTTTTTTACAATAAACGTTAAAAATACAGTTGATTCACTTGGTAACCCATGGTTGAATTAACTATGCCCCTGAAACCTATTTTGCAGATCAGCTACTTCTTCCCTTCACAACTCGCCCGATCTTTCTGCTGGATCATTTTGTTTATCGGTAATCTCGCTTTTCTGTTGTATCAAGCGGATGGTTTTTATCGTAAATATAGCGATGCTGTAGATATTAGTGACTCTAAGTTGTCTTCCCTTGACACTTATCTGACAGAGATAGTTGACTACATTGATCTCGAACTACAACAATTACAAAAAGCTATCCTGCCTGTGTATAACCAGCCTCAGGCGATGCATGCCATTCATGCTATTTTGGTCAAAACCATTGACGACGACATGGGGGTGGTGCGCTTTGCATGGATCGATACCGCGGACCGGGTCCGCGTCAGTTCGGTCAAGGGAATCTATGCCGAGCCTCCCTATGTCAGTCACCGGACCTATCTGCAACAGGCGAAAGAAATGCCTGACAGGCTGCATATCAGCGAACCGCTTGCGCATGTGGTCACCGGTCGCGACATCGCCATTCTTGCCAGAGGCATCACCACACCGGCCGGAGACTATGCCGGCACCCTGGTCGCGACGATCAACTTTCCACCACTTATTGAGGAGATAAAACAGTTACTGGCGCATTGCCGGTGCCGGATGCAGCTGTCTTTTCCTGAAGATCACCTGCTGCTGGACATCCCCGGTACGGCCTCTTCCCTGTCGATACCCGCCTCATGGATGCACCGGTCGATACCGATTGAGATGCGACGGTTCGATCACCGCTACTACCATATCGCCGGACGGCTGAGCGACGGGGACTATACCCGCCTGGTGCATACTCATCTGCTCAGCACTGTCCTGTGGCTGCTCGGCGGCAATATCCTCATCGTCATACTATATCGCCAGTTCAGACGCCGCATTCTCCAGCCGGTCGATGCAATTTCCCGCGCCATTGCTCCCTACACAGATACACAACAGGCCGCGGTGCCGCTGGAGATGCAGGCCGAACAGCTTCACGAACTACTTGCGAATATGGACACCTCCGCCAAACGCGCTGTCGAGATGGAACATCAGCTCAAACAGGCCATCACGATCATGGACCGGATGCGTGACACCCATCGCCAGTTCCTCACTTCTTCCCGCGATGAACTGCATCATGCCTTTGATGCCATCGCCTCCTACACCGAACATCTGGAAGAGCAGGTCACGCTGCAGCAGCTTGAGGAAGCCCATATCTATGACTTTGACGATGTCAGCGAAGCCGGAGAAAATCTAAAATTTCTAAGCAACGGGTTTCACCTGATCTGTACCCATCACAGCAGCAATCTCGCGCAGCAGAGCGAACCGGTCGATCCCGTCGGTCTGCTCGATGAGTTGATCCACCTGCTCGGTCCCAATCTGGAACGGCGTAATCTGTCGATTTCCGTGCATGCGCAGGAGCATCTCATACTGAGCTATGCCCCCATACTGCTCAAACATATTCTGTGGGGTCCACTGTTCCTTGCCATCCGCTTCGCCGGAGACGAACACAGCATCGAACTGCATCTTGCGAAAACCTCCGCAGGGATGAGTGTGGAAATACGGGTCCCATCTTTAACGCAAACCCCGCTTCCGTTTCACCGGAAAGACTATCGCGAATTCATGCCGAGCCTGCAGAAGGATGCGAGGGCGGAAGTCATCGCTTACATCGAACAGCATGTGAATCTGTTAATCAGCTCGCAACTGCTGGCACTGCACCATGATACACTCAATGTCGCCGAATGGCATGACAAGGGGGTGATGATCACCCTTCACCTGTCTCAGCAGACATAAGAACAATAATAGACAAAGCTGCCCTACCCTTTCGCTTTCAGCAGGAACACCCCCTGCTCGCCGAACAGATTCGCCATCGGTCCTTTCCCCTCGAAAACGGCCGGACTGCCACTATGATTCACCGACAGGCGCTCCTGGATGGTGATGCCCATCTCATCGCATAGCTCGACAAAATCGCTGAGGGTGCAAAAATGGATATTCGGCGTATCATACCACTGATAGGTCAGCGTGCGCGTCACCGGCATGCGCCCGCGCAAACCAAGATAGAGTCGGTTTTTCCAATGGCCGAAATTGGGCAGTGATACAATCGCATGCCGGCCGATGCGCACCAGTTCGCCCAGCACCATTTTCGGATCGTGCATGGCCTGTAACGTCTGGCTGAGGATGACATAATCATAGGCATGATCGGGATAATGCCGAAGATCCATATTGACATCGCCCTGCACCACCGACACGCCTCTGGCCATGGCACCCGCGACCTTGCCGCTGTCAATCTCAATCCCGCGCGCCCTGGCCTGTTTATGCTCTGCCAACCAGGCCAGCAAGGCACCGTCGCCACAGCCGATATCCAGTACCGTTGCATTCGTAGCGATCCTGTCGGCAATGAGCTGATGGTCGGGACGAAGTATCATATGCACATCTCCTTTCGCATTCGCTCCGCGCTGACGCGACCGCTCATGCAGTATTCTTCTCGCATTCGCTCCGCGCTGACGCGACCGCTCATGCACATCTCCTCGCCTGAGCCGTGCCTTCGAGAAAGCCGGC
This sequence comes from Rickettsiales bacterium, assembly GCA_028281385.1. Lineage (GTDB taxonomy): Bacteria > Pseudomonadota > Alphaproteobacteria > Rickettsiales > UBA3002 > JANQJY01. The sequence goes on from JANQJY010000046.1 coordinate 11,364, forward strand.
CATGCTGCGCTTCAGCTCCGGCACGTCGAGCAGAAACGCATCATGTCCCTTGTCGGTGTCGATCTCGGCAAAGCTGACATCGGCTGCCACCGCGTTCAACGCACGCACCAGCAGACGGCTTTCGGAGGTTGGAAAACACCAGTCGCTCGAAAAAGAGAACACACAGAAACGCAGATCGCTTCCCTGAAATGCTGTAGCCAGCTGCCCGCCCGATTCCTCTTCCAGATCGAAATAATCCATCGCGCGGGTGATGTATAAATAGGCGTTCGGATCAAACCGTTCGACAAAACTTTTGCCCTG
>JANQJY010000054.1 GCA_028281385.1 Rickettsiales bacterium
TTGTTTTTGCCATCCAGTTTAACCATGCGCGCGGGAATATTGCGTACCAGCACACTGTCATGATCGGTATGGTTGAAAATCGGCTGGTCATTTTCCAAATTACCGAAATAAGGAAAGCCAACCTGCACGACCTCGTCAGACGATTTAACTAAACTTATTTCCGGCCAGATTTCCGAGTCATCGGTAACGTTTTTCGCTTCCAGATTCCATTTTCCACTGCCATCCCAGCGCGAACCGATGGTCCCGTTTGGCACGACCACCTCGTTGCTGTTGGCATCGATAATCACCGGCTTCCATTCCGTGTTCTTTTCCTCGCCGAGATTGTCTTTGAAATCAGATGCACGCAGGGTACGGCCCGGTACATAACCGCCATCGCGTTCTTCCAGTATTACCAGAAACGGCATGTCGGTATACATGCGGCAGTAATCGTCGAAATATTCGCTTTTACCTTCCAGGTGATATTCACGCATCACCGTATGGCACATCGCCATCAATAGTGCGGCATCGGTTCCCTGACGTGCGGGCACCCACTCATCGGTCAGTTTGGCGACTTCACTATAGTCTGGTGTGACCGCCACGGTTTTAGCACCTTTATAACGCACTTCGGTGAAGAAATGTGCATCCGGCGTGCGCGTTTGCGGTACGTTGGAGCCCCAGGCGATAATATAGTTGGAGTTATACCAGTCGGCACTTTCCGGCACGTCGGTCTGCTCGCCCCAGGTTTGCGGAGAGCTTGGCGGCAGATCGCAATACCAGTCATAAAAACTCATACAGGTACCGCCAATCAGCGACAGGTAGCGACTGCCCGCAGCATAGGACACCATCGACATCGCCGGAATTGGTGAGAAGCCGATAACACGGTCCGGCCCGAAGGTTTTGGCGGTGTAGATATTGGCCGCAGCGATGATCTCATTGACTTCATCCCAACTCGCGCGCACCATGCCGCCCCGGCCACGCATTTGTTTATAGTCCCTGGCCTTTTCCGGATCACTAATGATGGAACCCCACGCATCGACCGGATCGTTACAGATCGTTTTGGCTGCTCGCCACTGCTTAAGCAGACGCGAGCGGATCATCGGATATTTCAGACGTGCCGCACTGTACAGATACCAGCTATAGCTGGCACCACGTGCACAACCGCGTGGTTCGTGATTGGGCAGGTCAGGACGGGTGCGCGGGTAATCGGTTTGCTGTGTTTCCCAGGTGACCAGTCCGTTTTTGACGTAAATTTTCCAGCTGCATGAACCGGTACAGTTCACCCCGTGGGTTGAGCGCACCACCTTGTCATGCGCCCAGCGCCCGCGATAGGCGCGCTCCCATTCACGATTTTCCCCGGTGGTAATACCGTGCCCGTCAGAGAATTTCTCCGGTGCCTTGTCGGTAAAGAAGGTTAGTTTGTCGATCAGGTGACTCATGGGATACTCCTTTTCCGTTTTTTACGGATTTTTCACATAGGCGTTCTTACGCAGGTAGAACCACCAGTTAATGACAATGCACACCGTGTAGAAGATGGCGAAACCATACAGTGCGATTTCCGGAGTGGCGGCCTTAATCTGCTCACCAAATACTTTGGGAATGATGAAGGCACCGTAAGCGGCGACCGCAGAAGTCCAACCCAGCACCGGTCCCGCCTGTTCCTTATCGAATACCGCTGCAATGGTGCGGAAAGTGGAACCGTTACCAATACCAGTAGCAGCAAACAAGATTAAGAACAGTCCCAGGAATGGCCAGAAATACTCTTCCGGTGTGGCTGAAGCGTAGGCCTGCTTCATGAAGTACGCCACACCCAGCGCACAGGCAACCATCACCACGGAGATGATTTGCGTCACCTTTGCACCACCGATCTTGTCGGAAATGATGCCACCAATCGGGCGAATCAATGCGCCGATGAATGGACCGGTCCAGGCGAACATCAGGGCAGATGGACCATTCGGGTTGGGTGTATCATGCGTCAGCACGCCATCGACCATGATGTGCTGAAAGCCGAACACCACCTTGATCGCCAGGCCGAAAGCGGCTGCATAGCCGATGAAAGAACCAAAGGTCATAGTATAGATCACGGTCATTGCCCAGGTATGTTTGTTGTTGAAGATGCGGTACTGACGCTTGAGCGTATCACGATAGCTCGCCCCCAACGGTACCAGTTTGAGTAGGAATACCGTCAGTGCGATCACGATTGGCAGCACGATCCACTTGCTGATCATCAGGCCCGAGCCACCGGCTTTTTCCGGTAACATCAGCCACAAACCGCAGGCGGCAGCAACAAATCCGGCAAATAACATCATGCTGATGATGGCAAATGCGCTGATAGGGCTACCGATATTGGGGGAGACATGCTCATCACGGATATTGTTCATGCCGAACCACCCGGCGAAAGCCAGCGGGATCAAGAACATCAGCCACAGATAACCGGCATTATGGATATAGGTTTCCGTTCCGGCAGGAATTTTACCGATCAGCGTACCGCTGGTATTTTGCAGAATCATCGGTTCGCCGCCGAAAATACCGAAGGTCATGAATAGCGGCACCAGAATCTGCATGGTTGTCACACCGAAATTACCCAGCCCCGCATTCATGCCCAGCGAATAGCCCTGTACTTTCTTGGGAAAGAAGAAGCTGATATTGGACATGGAAGAGGCAAAGTTACCGCCGCCGATGCCGGATAGAAAGGCCAGAATCTGGAACTGCCACAATGGAGTATTAATATCCTGCAGTGCAAAACCCGCACCGGCTGCCGGGATCATCAGCAGGGCGGTGGTGAAGAAAATCGTATTACGCCCCCCGGCCAGCCGAATGAAAAAAGTGCTGGGAATTCGCAGTGTGGCACCGGTCAGTCCGGCAATGGCCATCAGGGTGAACAGCTCCGATTTCTCAAAAGGAAAGCCGAGATTAAGCATCTGTACGGTGATGATGCCCCAATAGAGCCACACGGCAAAGCCGCACAGAAGGCTTGGGATCGAAATCCATAAATTACGGGTGGCAATTTTTTTACCCGTTGATGCCCATTGCTGCTCATCTTCGGGATTCCATCCGGTTAAATCTTGGGCCATGATAAATCTCCTTTATTATGCCTGTGTCAGCTTTTGACTTTTCGCCAGCACCTCGTCACTTTGTGCTTTCAGCATTTTCGCACGTTGTTCCATATGGGCGCTTTCCTGTGCCAGCAGTTCACTGCGCTGGCGCAATGCTTCGCCTTCCAGAAACGCCATGATACTCTCTTCATCTGTAGCCAGTTCCGGCAGATATTTCGGCCCACGCAATTCGGGATGCTGCTGACGTTCCATACGTTGAATAGCGAAATGCATCCAAATCAGTGCCACCGCAATCAATACGGTTAGCAGCATGAAGCAACTCGTCCACACGCCGATCACATCATTCATGATGCCGAAGGTGATTGGCAGAAAGAAACCACCCAGCCCGCCGACCAGCCCGACAATACCGCCGACGGAGCCGACATGACCTGGATAATAAACGGGGATGTGCTTGTACACGGCGGCCTTACCCAGCGACATGAAGAAACCAAGCACAACGGTCAGGCTAACAAACAACCATAACGGGATACCGAAATTAAAATTCAGCGTTTTCTCGGAGATGATCTGAACCAAGTTTTTCTTCTTGTTATAAACAGATAATAGGCCATCAACGGATTTCAGAGATGAAGAAAGCTCGTCAACTGCGATCATATCCACAGGTGGCAGAACATCCTGCGCTTCGTCATGACCAAGTGTGGAAAACGCTTCGGCAACTTTAGCCGTATCGACCATCTTCATACCGTCAACCACCTCTACATTCTTAATAACCGCAGAATCGCCGATGGCATTCACGGTATATTCAGTTTCGGGGTACGACATGATAAAGGTGCACACGACACAGGCAATAAAAGTCCAGTACATCACGGCACGGGCGCCCCATTTATCAGACATCCACCCACCCAATGCGCGGAAGATACTGCCCGGCATAGCGTAGCAGGCGGCAAGCAGACCCGCCGTGCCAAGCTCCAACCCGTAAGCACCGACATAATAACGCGGCAACCACAGCGCCAGTGCAACAAAGGCGCCGAACACAAAGAAATAATAAAGTGAAAAGCGCCACACCTGCAGGTTCTTCAGCGGTTCCAACTGCTTTAAGAATGGAACATGCTCTACCCCCTGTTCTTTGCGTTCCTGCAAGGCCGGATCATTTTTAGTGAACAGAAAAAACAGGATAGCTGTGGCAGCCACAACGCCAGCATAAATCTGTGCTACGCCCTGCCACTCATTGCCCATGGCAACCAGCAAAATGGGAGCCCCGAAGTTCGTGACCGCTGCACCGACGTTCCCTGCGCCAAAAATTCCCAATGCTGTTCCGGTTTTTGCTTTGGGATACCAGGTGGAAACGTATTGTACACCAACGGCAAAACTACCACCCGCAAGCCCTACACCAAGCGCAGCCAACAGAAACATCGGGTAGGTCGTCACCATGGTTAGCAAAAAGGTTGCACAGGCGGTTGCCAGCATTTGCAAGGTGAAGATGAGTCGACCGCCATATTGATCAGCCCAGACGCCCAGGAAAATACGGCTTAAGGAACCAGTTAATATCGGTGTAGCCACCAATATCCCAAATTGCGTGTCATTCAAGCCCAGTTCGGCTTTGATTTTGATACCAATAATGGAGAAAATGGTCCATACGGCGAAACAGACGGTGAAAGCCAGCGTGCTGGCGGTTAGTGCCTGTGTTTGTTCTCCGGAAGTTGTTGCATATTCAGTGGTCATAACGTGCCTGTCACAAAAAGGGTTAGTCATTTGTCACGGTGGCATGATATGGCACAGCCGTCCGATAAAAATGTGATACAGGTCAAAAACTGGTTTTTTTTTTGATACTTGACCTGAGTCAAATACTCAGACCGTGCCAAACGGTAGAAAAGTCAGTGTTATTAGGATGATATGACCGAGCGTGTTCCCAGATATACCAGTTACCCGACCGCGCCGCATTTTCATGCGGGAGTGGGAGCGGATTACTATGAAGTATGGCTTGGAGCGCTGAAAGCACAGCATACACTTTCGCTCTATTTTCATATTCCCTATTGTCGGCAGCTATGCTGGTTTTGTGGGTGCCATACCAAGGTCGTCAATCAGTATGAACCGATTGCAAACTATATGGCGTTGCTGACTCAGGAGGTAGCGCTGGTTTCTAGAAAGGTGTCATCTTCTCCTGTCACCCATATTCACTTTGGCGGTGGGTCGCCTACGGTGATAAAAGCAGAAGACTTTGCCTATTTTATGTCGCTGGTACGTGATGCATTTTTGGTGGAGGCCGATGCAGAAATTGCTGTGGAACTGGACCCACGCACTGTTGATGCGGATAAGATAGCTGCCTATGCTGCCAGTGGTGTCTCGCGTGCTAGCCTTGGCGTGCAGGATTTTATGCCACAGGTGCAGGAAGCTATCAACCGAGTGCAGCCCTATGCGGTAGTCTCTGATGTTGTCCGGGAATTGCGACGCCACGATATTAATGCATTGAATGTCGATTTAATCTATGGACTGCCATATCAGACCGAAAAGACCATCCGACAAACCATAGAGCAGACTCTGTCATTGGAACCCGATCGTATCTCTCTTTTCGGTTATGCCCATGTGCCCTGGATGAAAAAACACCAGCAATTGGTGCCTCAGGAGGCGTTGCCGGGTGAAACCGCGCGTCTCGCGATGTTTGAAGCAGCCTCTGTCATGTTGCAAGAGGCAGGGTATATTGCCATTGGTTTGGACCATTTTGCCAAGCCAGGCGACGCGCTGACAAACGCGCTAGAACACAAAACACTTCAGCGTAATTTTCAGGGCTATACCACCGATAAGGCGAATGCTCTGCTAGGCTTGGGCGTGTCATCCATTTCATCCCTGCCACAAGGGTATGTGCAAAATACCGCCGCTAACATCGATTATGCGCAGAACATTAAAGCAGGAGCTTTGCCTGTCGTACGTGGAATTGCGCTGAGCGAGGAAGATATCGAGCGCCGCACATTGATTATGTCACTGATGTGTCATAGGCGAGTGATGGTGGATGAAAAAACCTATGCAGCAGAACTTGAGTGGTTGGAACCATATTTTAAAGCAGGGGATATTACCTATGTAAATGAAGAACTTCTGGTGAATCCGAGGGCGCGCAACCGCTTACGGCTTATCGCCTCCGCCTTCGATGCCTATCTGTCCGATACCAATCATCGTTATTCTCAGGCGGTGTAATACACCATTCTTTAAGGCTTTTGTTGTCTTTTACAGGAACTTCTTTATAAGAGCGTGCTGGTTAATCAATACGGTCTGAAGTCGGGTGAAAGAGGCGCTGTATATTTTAGGTGATGTCGTGCATGTCCTGCAGCGGGAGCGGGGGTGTTGCGCCATTTTTCTCTATAGTGAAGGAAAATTATTCACCGAACGCATGCAGGCGCAATTCACGCAGACCGATCAGGCGCTCAAAGCGTTTGAAGAAGGGTTTGCGCGCTGGCAGTCTGCCAGAACATTAAAGCCATCTCATCTCGATAAGCTGAATGCATTGCTGAAAGCCTGTCTTACCTTGTCTGAATGGCGGGCAGAAACCGTTACAGGAGAACGACCGGTAGCCGATGCCATCGGCCATTATTCCCATCACCTCATTGGGCCGTTATTGCAGGCAATGGTTGAGATTGCCCTGGCGACAGAAGGCAATAACCCGACTTGTGTCAGTGCCTATAACGCGTTCTCACAATGGAAAGAGCGTATCGGGCTGGAGCGAGCTATCGGAGCAAAAGGATTTGTCGGCTACAGTTTTCATAATCAGGAATTTATTGAGCGTGTTTCCTTTTTGCTATCTGAGCAGATCAATTATCAGAACACCTATCTGGCGCTAGCCAACCAACATCAAAAACAGCTGGTGCAAACGGCATTGGAAGAATGCTCTGCTTGTATGCGGTTAGAAGAACTGCATGATGCGCTGCGCGAGAATCCTGACAGTGGCGTACTTTATGACCTGACGCCGGAAGCCTGGTTTGATCTGGTGTCCATGAAAATCGATGCGCTGTATGCGGTGGAGAAAAAACTGGTTGATACGCTCAGCGGACAAGAAAACACGCACGATATAACAACAACAAGCTCCAGCTCTGAAAAAGAGACAAACAACCGCTTCGGTGAATATGATAAGCTGATCGGTTCGTTACAGCTATTTTCGGGCCTGCCTGAGCAGAACCTGCAGGCATTATTATATCATGGACAAATTCGGGAGTTTAATAAGGGGAATTTGTTGTTTCTCGAAGGGGAGCCTGCCAACCGCCTGTATATTATTCTCAAAGGTTGGATTAAATTGTTCAAGGGAACCGCCAGCGGTGAGGAAACGATTTTGCAGATGCTTTCTTCCGGTGATGCAATCATGGAGTCCGCCGTATTTTTGAACAGCATGCTGCCGGTTAGCGCTCAAGTCGTCGAAGATGCGATGCTACTATCTATCCCAGCCCCAGTATTGCGCGAACAGATCAAAAAGAATAACGAGCTGGCAATGAATCTGCTGGCCACCATGTCGCACCGCTCACAAGGGTTGATTCGCCAAATTGAGAATGCACGGTTGAAGTCGGTGGATGAGCGTATTGGCTGGTTCCTGCTCAAACTGCTGCTCGAACAGGGACGTATCTCCCGTTATGTTGAGCTGCCTTATGATAAAGCACTGATTGCGTCGTATCTGGATATGAAGCGCGAAACCTTTTCACGCGCGTTGGGCCGGCTGAAAGAAAAAGGGTTCAAGGTCGAAAATGACACCGTAGTGGCCCCCAGCCTGGATGCGTTGTGCGGCTTTTGCGATACGGATACAGCCGGACAATGCGCACTGCACAAAACGTCCGACTGTCCTAACCCGCAATGCGACGATTCGCAGATAGCTTACACTGGATAAAATCTGCAAAATTGATCTGAGTCACAGTTTTTCTCATTACCCTATTATGTAATGGGCCCACTCTGAAGCGCTCTGGCCTAAGTTGCCCGCGATATGGCTTTTGCGCCGGGGTTAGAGGAGAAATTCTTTAGCCTGCCGTGTTTGCAAAGGAGTGGAATGTGATACAGAATAACACCGCATCGGCAGATGGGTTAAAGGATAGTTTTGGGCGCAATTTTCCCTACCTGCGCCTGTCTATCACTGACGTATGTAATTTTCGCTGCAGCTATTGTTTGCCCGATGGATATCGGTGCCATGGCAAACCGGCCTTTCTGGATAAAGATGAAATTCGTCGGTTGGTGGACGCCTTTGCTGAACTGGGCGTGCATAAAATCCGCCTGACCGGGGGCGAACCGACGGTACGTAAGGATTTTACCGAGATAGCCCATCGGATATCCAACCACCCTGCCATCGCTCAGACAGCCTTTACCACTAATGGTTATCGTTTACGTGAATATGCAAAAGAATGGCGTGATGCCGGGCTGACGCATATTAATATTAGTGTTGATAGTTTGGATGCAAAACGATTCCATACCATTACTGGTCATGATCGTTTGACTGAGATATTGGAAGGAGTTGATGCAGCGATTGATGCCGGTTTTAAGAAGGTCAAAATCAATGTAGTGCTGTTGAAAGGCGTGAATGATGGTGAGCTTGCTGATTATTTAGCATGGGCAAAAGAATCTCCCATCAGCATCCGCTTTATTGAGCTGATGCAGACCGGTGATAATCTCGACTATTTTAAAAAATATCATCTGTCGGTGGATGTGATTACGCAGCAGTTAATGCAGGCGGGGTGGGTGACAAAGCCACGCGCACTGGAAGCCGGACCGGCAGTGGAATATGTTCATGCGGATTATGATGGCTCCATTGGTCTGATTGCGCCCTATTCTAAAGATTTCTGTAAAGGTTGCAATCGGCTACGCGTCACGGCGACGGGGGATTTGCGCCTGTGCCTGTTTGGTGCGCAGGGTACCTCTTTGCGTCATTTGTTGCAAGAGGATGAGCAGAAACCTCTGCTCAGGCAACTCATTTCCAACCAGCTGGTATACAAATGCTCATCACATTTTCTGGCTTACGGCGATACGGGCATCACCCCGCATCTGGCATCGGTAGGAGGATAATTATGAAAGAGATCACCACTTTCTTTGAACAAAGCCAATACCATATGGCAGACATTACGCGCAAAACAGCCAGTTTTCGTCGGGCAGTGGCGATGGGGCGTATCCATGTCGGGGAAACGGGCTTTACCCATATTAAGAACCAAACCCTTCCTAAAGGTGACGTGTTAAAACTAGCTGAAATTGCCGGTGTACAGGGCGCTAAAATGGCATGGCAGCAGATCCCGATGTGCCATCCGCTACTGCTTGACCACGTGGCGGTCTATCCGGAGTTGGAAGAAGAAACGCACTCTATTGCTGTCTATGCGATTGTATCGACCACGGCCAAAACTGGCGTGGAGATGGAAGCACTGGCAGCGGTCAATGTAGCATTGCTGACGCTATATGACCTCACCAAGCCGGTTGAACCAGCCCTCACCATTTCTGACACCAGATTACTTCTTAAAGAAGGTGGCAAGAAAGGGTTATGGGTGCATCCGGATGGTGTTCCCGAAAACCTGCAGGCGTTATTACCTGTCATCCCCTCTCGCCCATTGAAAGGCAGAACCGCTGCGGTGATTACACTAAGCGACCGGGCGTATAAGGGAGAATATGAGGATCGTTCCGGTAAAACATTAAAAGAATCATTAGAAAAGCTGGGCTGCCGGATAGCAGATTATACCCTGTTGCCCGATGAACCGGATCAACTTGAGCAAAAAATCATCGAACTGGCCGGAAAGGTGGAGCTGATTGTCACCACCGGCGGTACGGGCCTTGCTCCGCGTGATATCACACCCGATACACTCAGCAAACTGGCCAATGTCGACGTGCCGGGAATTGGTGAATTGCTGCGCAGCAGTGCGGCTGCACATGTGCCGACTTCCTGGCTCAGTCGTTCATCCGCTGTAATTATCGATGACACATTGGTAATTGCACTGCCGGGTAGCACCGGTGGCGTAAAAGATAGCATTGAGGTGCTTAAGCCGATTTTGTCGCATGCGCTTGATCATGTGCAGGATAAGAAAAACATTCATGGAAAAGCCGCATGATTTCCTACGAAGAAGCGCTGGATATTTTACATGCACAGGAGAGACCTTCCCCTGTCACCCAAAGTGCTAATGAATCCTGCGGCTATGTTGCTGCACAGGATGCGGCAAGTGATGTGTTGGTTCCGCCTTTTGCCAACTCGGCTATGGATGGCTTTGCGGTGCGTAGTGCCGATCTGGTCGATGCATCAGAAGACAATCCGGTCACTTTGCTAAAGACAGGTAGCACCGTTGCGGGCGACACTCCTTCCGCCGGGCAAGGTGGTGCATGGGAAATTATGACCGGTGCGCCGGTACCACAAGGCTATGATGCGGTGGTGAAAGTGGAAGATGTGAAAGTGAATGGTGATCAGGTTACATTTATCAAACCTGTAGAGTTGCATAATAATATCCGCGATGCGGGTGAAGATATAATGCCAGGCGATGTAATGATTGAAGTGGGCACAACTGTTAGCCCCATGCATGTGATGGCACTGGCAACGGTTGGACAAAAAGACATTGCAGTGATGCCAAAGCCAAAAGTGACGGTGTTTACAACCGGTAAAGAGATCATTGATGATGCGGATGCAGCGTTATTGCCGGGTCAGATTCGTAATTCAAACAGCCCTTATCTAATGGCGGCATTGGATGAGTTATCGGTTGATACCAGTTATGGCGGGATCATTGCCGATGAACCGGAGCAGTTTGAACAGCGGGTGAAGCAGGCGTTGTTTGATACAGATATTTTTATTTCTACCGGTGCGGTATCGATGGGAACGCATGATTTTATCCCCGATAGTTTGCGTAAACTAGGAGCTGAGATTCTGTTTCATAAAGTGATGATTCGTCCTGGAAAGCCCATTCTTTATGCTCGTTTTCCCGATGGCACCCATTATTTTGGTTTGCCGGGAAACCCGGTGTCTGCCGCAGTGGGATTGCGCTTTTTTGTGGTGCCGCTATTGTGCCATTTGCAGGGTATGGAGATAGAGTCTCCCATTACGGCGCGTTTGCTTGCTCCGTCATCAAAAAAACAAGGCTTTCGTTTTTTCCGTAAAGCGCATGTGTCGGTGGCGCAGGACGGCACATTACAGCTCGACATTCTGAAGGGCCAGGAATCATTCAAAATTCATCCGCTATTGCAGGCCAATTGCTGGGCGAGTTTTACGGAAGATCAGACCGGTCTTGAAATTGGTGAAACGATTGATGTCTATCCCCTTAATCCGGGTGCATGGACATTGGATAATGTAGCATGAGCGATTCTATCCAGATTTCTGAGTCGCGTAAGAAAGCGGAGCCATTTTCACTTTTTTCCTATGGGTCTATATTCCCATTCTTACCAGCCCATATATTGACGGAAAGCCCAGTTAAATAGAGGAGAAAGGGATGGAAATTACACTACAGCTATTTGGCGCTTTCAGGCCGCTTGGCGAAAGCATCAAACTGACTTTGCCTGAAGGGGCAGTAGTCTCAGATATACGCAACGTGCTGCCAGACGCTGTCAACCGGCTCGATCATAGCGTGAATAAAAGTGAGTTGGTAAACAGCTCGCGGTTTGCGACCGAGACAGCCATTCTGCCTGAGTCAGCATCATTGCATGATGGTATGATGGTTGCCATTATTCCACCGGTGGCTGGGGGGTGACGATGTCTGCAGAGCTGTTTGTTGATATTTGGGATGTGGGTACGCAGCCGCTGGATGTGCAGGCCGGGCTTGCCCATGTGACCCGGCAGGGCAATGGTGCGGAAACGCTGTTCATCGGAACGGTCCGTAATTTAAATCAGGGCAAGCAAGTGTTGGGCGTTAGCTATGATGTATTTGAACCGTTGGCCAGACAATCTTTTATGGATATTTGCCAGGAAGCACAGGACAAGTGGGGAAGAGAATTATCGCTCTATGTGGTGCATGGCAAAGGACGGCTTCCAGTTGGTGGCATCAGCATCGTGATTGCGGTTGGCTCGCCCCATCGTGATGAGGCGTTCAAAGCCTGCCGTTATGTGATTGAGCAGATCAAACATCGTTCTCCGATCTGGAAGCTGGAACATTACGCCGACGGTGACAGCGAATGGACGCAAGGCTGCGAGTTATGCACGCATGCACATGAAGTAGAGGAGCACCGGCACCATGGGTAACTGTGCCGGTGCCATACTGGCGGGAGGGAAATCATCCCGTATGGGAGAGGATAAGGTGGGGTTACGTCTGAATGGACACACTTTGTTGCGGCATATGGAAGATCTATTGAAAGAAGCCGATATAGAAAATATTTATATCAGCCACCCGGACCATATTCCTGATGATATTGTGGGCCTGGGTCCGTTAAGTGGTATTCACGCTATTTTAAAAGTGGCTGCAGAACATCACAAACATGTCTTGTTTGTTCCCATTGATATGCCTTGCCTAACAGCTGTGCAGATCGGCCGGTTAATGAGCGCACCCGATAGCGCATCGCTTGTGCATTTTGATTCACATAAAATGCCCTTTCGCCTGAGCGCGGATAATAAATGGCGGGAGCTGGCAGAAGGATTATTGCAGACGAAGAAAAATGTATCACTTGGCCATTTTCAGAAACAAATTGCAGCCCGTCTTTTGGTGACATTAAAGGCAGGTGAGGAAGCCTGTTTTCAAAATATGAATACACCGCAAGAGTGGAATACTTTTATGGCAGGAGGTCCTACATGAATTTGCGGATAGAACATCAACAGCTGCGTTTTCGTATTAGTAAGGAAGAGTTGGAAACTCTTTGCTCTGGTGAGAGAATCATACAACAGACCGTTTTTCCCGATGGACGCATTCTGGAAATAGACATGGTGGTACAACCTATCCAAGACACCTTAGAGATACGTTTTGAGGGAGACAGCCTGATACTGCTCATTCAAAAGCAGGCAGCAGAAGAGCTATATCATTCCCTTCCAAGTCGCGAGGGAATAAGCAGTGCACAGAAAATTGACGACACTCGGTCGTTGAAACTGACGCTGGAAGTCGACATTCGAACACAAAAACGCAAGCGGAATGACCATGCATCATGATCAGGAGGTCCGCTACGCTCGTAATGTATCACTCCCTGAAATAGGAAGTGATGGGCAGGAACGACTTTTATCATCGAAAGTATTGGTAGTGGGGGCAGGTGGTTTGGGTTCTCCCTTACTGTTTTATCTGGCAGCCGCTGGCGTTGGAACAATCGGTGTGGCGGATGATGACCGGGTTGCCTTATCGAATCTTCAGCGTCAGATTTTACACGAAACCGGTGATATCGGACACAGCAAAGTCGAAAGTGCGGCTGATACGATTGGTGATCTGAATCCTGATGTTCAAGTGGTTCCTCATATTTGTCGGTTGGATGAAAGCAATGTAGACGAGATTATTTCCTGCTATGATTTGGTGGCGGATGGATGCGATAATTTTGAAACGCGCTTTTTGGTGAACCAAGCGTGTTTGCGACATAATAAAACGCTGGTATCTTCTGCAGTTATCGGGTTTTCCGGTCAGCTTTATACGTTTAAGCCATATCTGGGTGTACCACATCCCTGTTACCAATGCATTTACCCTGAATTACCTCCCCCGGACGTCACCCCGAACTGCTCTGAATCCGGCGTGCTGGGCAGTGTGGTTGGTCAGATGGGAAGCTGCCAAGCTACAGAAGTAATCAAAGAGTTGTTAGGCATTGGCGAAAGCCTCTCCGGGCAGATGATAATGGTCGATGCACTCACTAACACGATACGAAAGGTGAAGGTGGCGCGTGATCCGAGCTGTGCCTGCTGTGGAGACACATAATGGCACTGGGCATTCTGTTTGCGTTTGTCGCCCTGTTTTATGCCAGCGTTGGCTTTGGCGGTGGATCATCCTATCTGGCGTTACTGGTGTTGTGGGAGGTCCCTTATGCTATCATCCCCGCCATTGCACTGATCTGTAACATCACCGTTGTATCGGGCAATAGCATTCACTATGTACGTGCCGGATATCTGAATTGGCGTTTGCTGTTACCCTCAACATTAGCATCGGTTCCTTTCGCCTATCTCGGCGGCAGGCTGGACATTGAGAAAGAGCACTTTATCCTGCTATTATGTGCCACGCTGCTTATTGCCGGCGTGCGCCTGCTTTTAAACTATCGTCTTTATGATGACAGCACGATGTCGTATCATCCTATCTCATTAGGGCTAGGCGGTGTTATTGGTGCTGTGTTAGGCTTTCTGGCCGGAGCGATTGGTATCGGCGGCGGCATCTTTCTGGCGCCCATCTTATATAATTTACGTGCCGGTTCCCCTAAACAGATTGCTACGACCGCATCGCTGTTTATTTTGGTCAATTCAATTGCCGGACTCATTGGCCAGCTACAGAAAAATGGTGTCACCGAGGCGGTGCTGGATTACTGGTATTTGCCATTACTGGTACTGGCTGGTGGGCAAATCGGTAATCTTCTTACTATCAGGTTTATCCCGACGCGTATTGTAGCACTGCTCACAGCATTGCTGGTGCTGTTTGTAGCGGGGCGATTGGGGGTGCTGGTCTTTTCAAGCTATTAGCTCAAGGCCAGGAAATATAGAGTAGAGGGAGAGGAGGCGTCTTGAACAACGATACGCATAATAGAAATCCTTATTGAGGAAGTGAATAGGTTGGGGCTTTTTCGATATAGCTAAAGAGTTTGTCTTTGGTGAATGGTTTGGCGACAAAGCCTTTGGCACCATGTGATACGGCATTGAGGACGTTATCCTTATCGCCATTGGCACTCAGCATGATCACATAGGCAGAAGGATCAACTTCCAACACTTTCTGTAATACCTCGTGGCCCGTAATGTCTGGCAGATCAATATCGAGAAACATGACATCTGGCGCTTTATGCACATAGGCAGCAATCGCATCGCGTCCGTCTACGGCGACCGATGTAGGGTAATGATCTTGCAGTGAGTTACTGACCAGTTTACGCGAGAAGGGGTCGTCTTCCACAATGACGATTTCCAAGCGATCACGTTCAGAACGCCGTTTGGCAACATTATCCAACAGCTCTTCTGGTAATCTTTGATTAAGCGCTGCATTTCTGGCCTTTTCTTTTTTAGCGATCTTTGCTGCGTCTTTTTGATCTTGTTTTTGTTTGAAAAGCGCATTGAGCTTTTCGCCGCAAAGACTAGTAAATGGATACCAGTTCACATTGCGTTCATAAAAGATACTGGCACCTTCTGCTAATCCGAAATGGGTCGCCAGATACATATCAATATGTTTGTAATGTTGCGTCGTGATGCCTTTACCGGTGATCACCAGATCACCATCATGGCATTGGAAAATATTTACCTCGGCATCTTTCAATGCGTCGAATAGGTAATGCGAAATATGATCCGCGACCTCTGTATCATTACCTCCATATAATGCATCAAAGCGCTTGATATGAATGGCGCGCGGGGTGGTCGTATAGCTGTTGCTTTCCTCTAGCCACTTTGCTAGCCGCTGCTCAGATTGCTCCGTAATGATGATCATTTCACCTCCTTGAACATGACTTTCTTGTCAAAGCAGTTGCAGGTGATGTGCCAACATGTTCTATTTATTTATATCAGAGACTTATGGTTCTACTAGGTCTCAAGACCGTTATAAATTGATATAATAATAAATATAGATTCTCATATTTGAACGGAAATGGCGCGATATATATAGCAAAAAACCATAACCATCTGATATATAATGATTGCTAAATTTGGCACAAGAACTGCTCCTAGTAGTAACAAATTAATGACCAGGAGGATGGATAGTATGTGTATTTATTTTATTGCGACGATGGCCATAGGAGTATGGGTAGCAACATGTTTCTTAGCGAAGACTGAAACCAAGAGCGTGACGTTGCGTAACGGTTCTTAAACAAGGAGATATGCAGAGTGACAGAATCATTATTTGAACGTATTGGTGGTGCCCCAGCAGTGAAGGCGACAGTTGCAAAACTATACAGCAAAATTTTATCTGATCCCATACTGATTCCTTTTTTTGAGGATATTGACGTGGAGCGTTTGCGCAAAAGCCAAACCGCCTTTGTCTCAATGGCTGCAGGCGCCAAAACGCCATACACGGGACAGTCGCTGAGAACAGCGCATCAACATTTAGTAGATAAAATGGGGCTCAATGATGTGCATTTTGATGCAGTCGCTACGCATTTGCACGACTCATTGGATGAACTTGGAGTACCCAAAGGCTTAATCGAAGAGGTGTTGGCTATTGTCGAAACCACACGAGATGATGTGCTCAATCGATAAGGAAAGGAAGACTATATGCTGGAAACAACCAACTCTGAATTACAACAAAATTTAGAATATTTAAGAGCGGAAGCGCTGAATCGAGATTTAGAAGAGGCGCTTCAGGAAACGATGGCAAAAAATCGTTTCATTAAGCTATTAACCAGCGTAGCAACGGCGGCTAACAAATCGAAAGACATCGATGAGGCGATTCATATCGCCATCAGAGAAATATGCACCTATGCCGAGTGGCCGGTTGGGCATTGTTATATCTACGATACAAGAAGAAAATTTCTAAGAACCACCCAGCAGTGGCACATGGATGATGAAACCTTATTCCACTCCTTTCGCGAACAGACAGAGTCTATGTGCTTATCGGTTAACAATAATTGGATCGGTCGTGTCTATCAAACGGGTAAACCGGTTTGGATTATGGATACCACAAAAGACCCAGATTTTCTTCGTAAAGAAAGTGCGTTTCAATGTGGTATCAAAGCAGCATTTGCCTTTCCCATCTATGTGGAAGATGAGGTCTATGGCGTGATGGAGTTTTTCTCCCAGAATGCTGAAGAACCCGATGAATCACTACTCGATATTATGGCTGACATAGGTACCCAGCTGGGCCATGTGGTTCAGCGTAAACAGTTTGAGAACAAAGCGCATTTGTTAGAAGAAGTGGTGGTGAATGCCAATGATGGCATTATGATTACCCATGCCAGAGATTTGAACGGACCCGGGCCCGAAATCACTTTCGTCAATAAGGCCCTATGCGACGTGACCGGATATGCAGAGGAAGAAATATTGGGTAAAACACCTCGTATACTCCAAGGTAAGAAAACGGATCGCGCAACCCTCGATCGCTTAAAAGAAGCGATATCGCAAGGAAAACCATTCAAAGGGGAACTGATCAATTATACGAAGTCGGGAGAGGAATATTGGCTGGATGTGAGTATTGTTCCGATCAAGAATCGCGCGGGGGAAGTGACCCACTTCGCAGCGATCGAGCGCGATGTTACAGAGCGTAAACGATTCGTTGCTGACATAATGGAGGCAAAGGAGCAGGCTGAGTCTGCTAATCGCTCAAAGAGTGATTTCTTGGCCAATATGAGCCATGAATTGCGTACCCCTATGAACGGTATTTTAGGTATGGCTGGTTTGTTGCAAGATACCGACTTGACGGAAGAACAGCAGGAACTTCTCAACACCATTAAAAGCTCGAGCGATAATTTGCTATCTATTTTGAATGATATTCTTGACCTCTCCAAAATTGAAGCTGGTATGGTTGAGATCGACGAAGTGCCTTATGATATTCGCAACGCATTGCATGATGTGACCAAACTCTATTCCGCCATAGTTATAGAAAAAGACCTCAAACCAATTCAGGTGGATATTGATAAAGCGATCCCATTATGCCTTGCAGGTGATCTGACAAAAATCCAGCAAGTGCTAAGAAACCTTCTCAGCAATGCACTCAAATTTACGCAGGCCGGAGGGATCAGTGTGTCGGCTTCATTGCAAGAAGATGCGCTTCGTTTTGCTGTGACTGACACAGGTGTTGGCATTCCCAAAGAGAGGCAGAAAAAGATATTCGATAAATTTACGCAAGCGGATGAATCGACGACGCGTAATTTTGGCGGAACAGGACTTGGCTTGGCAATATGTAGAGAGTTTGTAGAGCTAATGGGTGGTGAGATCGGCGTGGATAGTGAAGTTGGCGCCGGTTCCACTTTTTGGTTTTCTCTGCCATATACGCCACTCCCAGATACCTTAGAGCCTGTGAATCAAAAATTTTCGCAGCAATCTGATGCCTTGATAAATGCGAGCCAGTGTAAAATATTGGTGGTGGATGACCATCCAATCAATCGTTTATTTGCTAAAAAGCTGCTAACTAAACTGGGTTATACTGATTTGCAATTTGCCGAAGATGGAACAGAAGCATTAACGATAGCAGCTTGTCATGATTTTGATGCCATTTTAATGGATTGCCAAATGCCAAAACTAGATGGTTACGACGCTTCAAGTGAAATTCGTCAGCAAGAAATGCACGCTGATCTTAGTAAACGCACCCCTATAATTGCGATGACAGCAAATGCGATGACAGGTGATCGTGAGAAATGTTTGGATGCGGGTATGGATGATTATATTAGCAAGCCGGTTAAGCCAGAAGTGTTACAGGAAAAATTAACACGTTGGATTGTACAACCATCGCCGCCATCCAATCTCGAATTTTTTGATGAGTTGCATCATGTAGAAGCAGATGTATGTGAAAACACGCCTTCAGAACACGCAGCTCCACCGATTGATTTGGAACATTTGCAGATGTTTACCGATGGGGACCCAGATCAAGAAAGGGAGTTGATTGATTTATTTATGGATCAAGCTGATGAGAATATTCTCATGCTACAACAATCGCTAGATGGCAGTGATAATGAAGCATGGAAAAGCGCTGCGCACCGGTTGAAGGGCGCGTCTGCCAACTTTGGTGCTAACAGACTTTGTGATATTGCATCCGAAGGAGAGCAATCACATAACTATTCATCAGATGAAAAAGAGAATATTCTTCATTCAATTAATTTAGAACTATTAGGGATTAAAGTATTTTTAGATGAATATCAGACGAGTCCTGAAAGAAGAGTGGCCAGCACTTAAATGACTGGTGTTTATTATTCCTGGCATGGGAGGCATGCCAAGACACTACAAATTTCCTGCTTAGAGTTTGGGGTTCTCTTATACTGTCCATTTCATAATCTGCTGATGCGCAAAGAACCCAGCAACAAGTAGTACCATTCCCACAACATAACTCATCCAGAAACTATCATCATACTTTTCTGCAAAGAAGAAAGGCAAGAAGAACAGCCACGAGACAGGTACACCAATCATGATGCTCTTAGCAAAGGTGATACTGGCGATAGCGCCAGCTCCGTGCCAGAATGTAGGAATTTGTATTTTGCTAATTGGCTGCCCGGTCAGTACACAAATGAGGGCATTTCATTGCTCTGTATTCCCCCTAAAGTCTTATTTTCAATAAATTGGCTAAATAAGGATTGTAATTACATATGTAATTATGCTAATGTGTAACTAGAAATAAAACGTTAGTAGGAAGACTTCGTATGGAAACGAAATTAACCGCTATTGGAAATTCGACAGGGCTACGTGTGCCAAGTGAGCTGCTTGCGCAGATGGGACTTAAAAAAGGAGATCCGGTCTATATTGTTCCCACGAAAGACGGATTCACAGTGACGCCTTATGATCCAGAGTTTGCCGAAGACATTGAACTCACCAAACGCTTTATGAGGAATTACAAAAACGCTCTTCACGAGTTGGCGAAGTGAGATTTATCCGACCGGATGTTGTTCTGGCCATTCATGAGATGTTGCTGATAGAGCATGGTGGTCCTTCAGGGATTCGTGATGAAAGGTTGCTGGAATCTGCTCTGACCAGGCCTCAAAACAAAAAGCATTATGGACCGGGCACGTCTGTCTATGAACTGGCGGCCGCCTACTGTTATGGCATAGTCAAAAATCATCCATTCGTTGATGGGAATAAACGAACCGGCGCAACGGTGATGGGGGTGTTCCTAATGAAGAATGGAAAAGCATTAGTAACGAGTGAGAAGGATCTGGTGCTGCAGATTCTGGGAGTAGCAGATGGAAGTATTAGCGAGGAAGAGTTGGCCGTTTGGATCAAGAAACATTCGAAAAAATATTCGCCGGAAGAGTAGCATCAACTAAATAGCATATTTCTGAACGTCAGCGACACACGTCTGTTTCGGGAGAATTTCATTCCATGATAGTTATCGGTTTTTCTAGCTGGTATGCCATGCTGCCATGTGTATCTGGCGTCGCCAGACAAAATGATCAAGCTGCAGGGCTCCAATAGTAGCGGTATTTTTTCATGTGTCTGTGTGTTTGTAAATTTCATGATGCAAGCAGATCCCAGACTAAGCGATGCAATTTTTTCGCCGAAACAGGGAACGCAGTCGATATGGGGAGAAATACCCTGACCGGGCAGATATTCATTAATGATCACCTGATCGGGTGGTGCGTCAAACAGGCTGTTGTCAGATAGTGCTTCAGTGTATGATTTAAGCCATTCGGGAAGTTCCCCGATCTTCAGGTCCTCTGTGGCTCGCCTTGCCTTATAATCATAGCGATAGCCATAATGTTGTACGCGCCGTTTCAGGTCTGTCATCCAAGGCTGGTTATCGATGATGCGCAGTAGGTTTGTTTCTTCGAACGGTGTAATGTAATGAGGAATACAGGTAAGATCGGGAATTGAAGAATTAGGTGTCTGGTCGTGTTCCTTTCCCCAAAGATCCATTTGTAGTGAAGTGCCTTGCATAAATGAACCTTATGCTTCTATACAAAGAATGAAAAGCAGGAAGTCCCTCTTGAATATTGCCCGGCCAGTCGCCCGTTTTGTATTTTCTGCTCTGTATGCGAAACCCTATCGTGACCCTGGAAAATAGCGATGAGAGAAAACGGGTTTAAAAGCCTCTTATTTAGCGGCAAATTCTGCTCTTTCTGTCGCTCCCGGTCACGTTAGGTTACGTAACCTTCGGAATGTCCGGAAGGAAATAAGAGTCAATTAACATATTGGAAAAAAGAAGAATCATTGGATGTGCGGCCGCCAACCACCTCGTTTCCAATTGAGCATTCCCCGGTAAGGTGGCTGGCCAGCAATCAAAAAATGAACCTAGCCTCATTTACTACTTGATTTCATCATGTAGTGCTGTCATTGACTCGCCATGCAATATTCCGTTCGTTTTATCGCGTGTATTTGTTTTGTGTTATCCGGTGCGGCATCGGTCAGCTATCAGATGATCTGGATGCGCGAGGCGATGACTTATTTCGGCGTCATCACGCCGGTATTGTCATCCGTTTTGTCGGTCTTCATGCTGGGTCTGGCTATCGGGACACTGCTATTTGGGCGCATTGCGCGCGGCTTAAGCCCAAAACAGGCCATTATCGGCTATATCGTGATCGAAATAGCCATCGCGGTAGCGGCCAATTTAGTGCCGTTTGCGTTTAACGGCGGTTACGAGGCACTGCTTGGTGTTGAATCGCAAACCTCCAACGCCTATTTATTTTCGTCCTGGTTAATCATCACGCTCACATTGCTGCCGGTCTGTACCTTTATCGGCGCGACGCTACCGCTGATTATGCGCTATCTTGAATCGGCGGGTACCGATGGTCGCAATTTCGGTTTTCTCTATTTTGCCAATCTGGTCGGCGCGGTATTGGGGTGTTTGCTGCCGCTGATCCTGATCGAGCTGCTGGGTTTTCGTGGCGCGCTTTATGCAACGGCTAGCACTAACCTAGTCGTAGCAGCACTTGCCTATTATCTACTCACGCGCCTGCCTGCTGTGCGGGCGGAAACGCAAACAGGTGAGGCCATATCATTATCGCTGCCGTCCGTTCCGGATATCCCACTCAAATTTCGCTTTATTCTGTTTTTAACTGGTTTTGTAGCGCTAGGTAGTGAAGTGGTGTGGATCCGCGCCTATACACCCGCGGTCACTACCACCGTCTATGCGTTTGCCTCGATTCTGGCAGTTTATCTCATCAGCAATTTTGCTGGCACCTGGCTGTATTTGCGCTCAAAAGAAGATGCACTGCTTACGAGAAGACTGAATCTTGTCGTGTTGCTAATGCCGCTTTTGGCCTTGCTATCGGTCGTGTTTGTGAGTGACCCGCTGATGGATACCATCAAATGGGCCACGCTGATTGGCATTATCGCGATCTGCATGTGTTTTGGCTTTATTACTCCTTACATCATTGATCATAGCTGTAAAAATAACCCCAATAAAACGGCGATTGCGTATGCTTATAACTTTGCCGGGTGTATTATTGGCCCGCTCTTTACGACCTATCTGCTTTTTCCTGTGGCAGGTATCAAGGGTTCGCTGGTGCTTTATGCATTGATGCTGGTGCCAGTATGTTTGTTGATGCTACCTGCGCGCGCGTTGTGCTTTAAGGCGGTGGCCGCCACGGCTGTGATGCTCGTTCCGGCATGGATGATTCCGAGTCTGGAAGATGCGATTCGCCATAACGGCAAGCTGTATCGCGACCATGTCGGTTATGTCGGCGCGGTGGGCGAAGGGATGAAGCGCTTGCTGACGGTAAATGGTATCGGCATGACATATCTGACGACCATCACCAAGAACATGACGCATTTGCCGCTGGCGCATCACCACGACCCGAAATCGGCGCTGGTGATTTGTTTTGGCATGGGTACGACCGTCCGCTCGCTGACGACCTGGCCAGAACTTGAAACGATCAAAGCCGTTGAGCTAAGCGAAGGTGTGACCAAAGCCATGCCGTATTTTCATGACAATGCCGATGCGGTGCTTGGCGATCCGCGCGTGGATGTGCTGGTTGATGATGGCCGCCGTTATCTGATGCGTACAACCGAACGCTATGACGTGATTACGATTGACCCGCCACCGCCGATTCGTGCATCTGGCAGTGGCCTGCTTTACAGCAATGAATTTATCGACATCGCCAAAGCACGACTCAATACAGGCGGGATTCTGGCGCACTGGCTGCCGGCTGGTGATCCGCTGCTAACCCATGCGGTCATCAACACGATTGAGCAGCATTTTAAACATACTGTGGTGATGGACTCAATCGAAGGCTGGGGCTTGCATATTTTAGCATCCGATACGCCTATTTCCCGCTTAAGCGCGCCGGGTTATCTGTCGGTGCTGCCCGCTTCCGCCCAGCAGGATATTATTGAGTGGCACCCCGATCGGACCATTGCCGAGATCACGGCAGATTCGCTACGCTATCTGGATATATCATCGAAGAAAATAGCTGGAAAAGACGCAGTGATCATGTCCGATGACCGGCTGTATAATGAATTTTTCCGCCTGCGCCGCTTAGGGATTTATAACCCGTAAACGCTTTTTTACACGGTAGTGCTCTTATTCAAGTATTTATAGATGACCAGGCGGCAGACTTGTGCGCCAGATAAGATTGCTAGTGAGAATGAGCTATCGAAAGGTTATGTCTGCGGCATTCTGCGTCTGAATCTTCTTTCTCCGAGAATCAAAGAAGATATTCTTTGCAGGTACCAGCTTGAGCATCTCACGTTTCTGGACCATTTCACCAAAATATTTTCTCCGCAAATACTTCTGCAGGATTGCATGATGACTTATCCATTGACCGCTTCCGCTTGGTTGTGCCTGCGATGCTCGATGTCTAAGCGAACGTTTTGAGCCGCTTCGACCATATTAGCCAACGCAGGTTTGACCTCGTCCCAGTTGCGCGTTTTGAGCCCGCAATCCGGATTTACCCATACCTGCTTCTCATCCAATACTTTCAATGCTTTATGCAGCAGTCTTTCCATTTCTTCTGTTTTTGGAATACGTGGGCTGTGAATGTCATACACACCAGGTCCAATTTCATTGGGATATTTGAACTCTACGAACGCATCGAGCAGTTCCATCGCTGAACGAGACGTTTCGATTGATATGACATCCGCATCCAGATCGGCGATCGAATCGATAATATCGTTGAATTCGGAGTAACACATATGGGTGTGAATCTGGGTCGTATCTTCGATACCAGATGAAGAAATGCGGAACGCTTCCACGGCCCATTGTAAATAATCTGGTCGTTCGGATAACCGAAGCGGCAAACCTTCACGGAAGGCGGGCTCATCAATTTGGATGACATGAATGCCTGCGCTTTCAAGATCTTTGACCTCATCGCGGATTGCCAACGCGATCTGTTTGCAGGTTTGCGAACGCGGTTGATCATCACGCACGAACGCCCATTGCAGCATGGTCACCGGGCCAGTCAGCATGCCTTTGACCGGTTTTTTCGTCAGGCTTTGTGCATAGGCCGACCAGCGCACGGTCATTGGCTCCGGCCTAGAGACATCACCAAAAATGATGGGCGGCTTCACACAGCGCGAACCATAGCTTTGCACCCAGCCATTCTGGGTAAATGCATAACCTTCCAGCTGCTCACCAAAATATTCCACCATGTCATTACGCTCATATTCGCCATGTACCGGCACATCAATGCCGATCTCATCTTGCCATGCAATCAACTCTTCGGTCATTTTCGACAAAAACGCATCATACTCCTCTTGTGAAATATCACCTTTTTTATGTTTAGCACGCATTTGGCGTATTTCCTGTGTTTGCGGAAAAGAGCCGATGGTTGTAGTTGGTAATAAAGGCAGGGCAAGAGCCTCTTCCTGCGCCTTGATACGCTGGTCAAATATAGATTGCCTTTTTGCATCATCAGTCGTGAGAGATGCCATGCGGTCTTTGACTGCATTATTATGAATACGTGTTGATGCGTTACGAGACGCAATTGCTTCTGCATTGGCCGCAAATTCTTTAGCATAATCTTCTGGCCCTTCATTCTCAGCATGGGCAAGAAGACTGACTTCATGCAGCTTCTGCTTGGCAAATGCCAACCATCCTTTGAATTCATCATCCATTGCAGATTCATTGTCAAGATCGATTGGGCTGTGTAGTAAAGAGCATGAAGGAGCTACCATCACACGGTTCGGACCTAACGTGTCAGCTACCTTTTCAAGCACTTTGGCACTATCTGAAAGATTGTTTTTCCAAATATTGCGTCCATCTACCAGTCCAAGAGACAACCATTTGTCTTCATCCAACATTTCCAAAACTGCATCGAGCTGCTCTGGCGCTCTCACCAAGTCGATATGTAAACCATCCGTAGGCAATGAGACGGTGAGTTCTATATTATCCTCCAGTGCACCAAAGTAGGTGGTAAGCAACAGCTTTGACTGACGGTTCTCGGTGAGTTTCGCGTAGGCTTGTTTGTAGGCAATTTTGGCGTCCTCTTCCAAGTCTAATACCAAGCAAGGTTCATCGACCTGTATCCATTTAGCTCCTTCTGCCTCCAGCTGAGACATCACCTCTTCATAGACCGGCAACAGGCTATCAAGTAATGCAAGTGGAGATGTTTCGTCATACGATTTGCCGAGTAAAAGGAATGATACCGGCCCAAGCAACACAGGGCGCGTTTCAATAGCAAGTGCCTTCGCTTCTTTATATTGATCAACCGCTTTGCCAGTGCTGAGTTTGAATTGTGTGGATTTTTTGAACTCCGGCACAATGTAATGGTAATTGGTATCAAACCACTTCGTCATTTCCATGGCGACAACATCCACGTTATCATTCTGTTTTCCGCGCGCCATGGCAAAATAAAGGTCTGTATCAACCGATTCTTTATCAAAACCATAACGCTCAGGCACAGCGCCAACCATGGCAATGGTATCGAGCACGTGATCATAGAGCGAAAAGTCATTAGATGGAATATGCTCAACACCTGCTTCCTGCTGGAGTTTCCAGTGCCTAGCGCGCATCTCTTTTGCGACTTGGAGAAGTTCTTCCTCTGATGACTTGCCTTTCCAATAAGCTTCTTGGGCCTTTTTCAACTCTCGCTTTAACCCGACACGGGGAAACCCTAAATTTGCTGCGATGACCATAATCTCTCCTTACTGTTTTGTTTGTTAGTTACGCATATCATTTATTGGCTGAACATTTCTTTTCATCGGTTCTTTAGGTATAGAATTTTCAACCACTTCCATAAATTTACGGAAGAGCTGTTCCACCTGCTCTTTTTTCATATTTCGGGTAATGAACACAAGCTTTGTGCGGCGGTCGTCATCAGGCCATTTATTGAGCCATTGCACCGGGTAAAATACTCCTTGAACCCCATGTATCATCGCTGCTCTGTCAGTGTCTTCAATATTGACAATACCCTTCACCCGAATAAGGTCAGCATTCGTGGTCTCACTGAGATATTGCAACACTGTTACAAGAGCAGGAAAGCGAACGGGCTTATCATACACAAATGAGAAGGCTTCAATCTCTTCACTATGTCGGTTAACATTGTGATGGTGGTGATTATGGTCATGATGACGGTAGTCATCATGATATGTCTCATGTTTGAGCCATTCTTTCACATCTTCAGATTTCTTGTATGGATCATAGGCATCAAGATTACATAGGCTGGAAAGGTCTGCATCACCGTATTGTGCCTGAATGATCTCAGCAGAGGGATTAAGAGACTGCAGTCGCTTTAGCAACATGTGTGTCTCATCATCTTCTGCAAGATCAGTTTTACTCAGAATAATGCGTTCAGCAATCACGATCTGTTTTACAGACTCCTTGTATTCATTCAATGTTTGGTTTCCGTTTACAGCATCTACAACCGTGACCACCCCACCAAGTTTATACACTCGAAGCAGATCTTTCGTAGTCATCAGCAAATGAATAATGGGCACTGGGTCGGCCAGCCCGGTCGTTTCAATCACCACACGGTCAAATTTTGGAATGCTGTCCTTGGACATTTTATCGATAAGACCGAGCAATGTTTTGTTCAGATCATCGCGGATTGTACAACAGATACAACCGTTCCGCAGTTCTACAATATTTTCATCGCTGCTCTCGATTAGCGCATGATCCAGACCAATTTTACCAAATTCGTTGATGATAACGGCTGTATTTGCCATCTCTTTTTGCTTCAGTAGGACAGATAGTAATGTGGTTTTTCCACTTCCGAGAAATCCTGTAATGACCGTGATGGGAATAGGGCTTTGTAATTTGGCCATTTTTTCTCGCCGACGTTGGATTGATTTGGAGGTGTTATGTTATAATATAACACTTCTAAAGTCAACGATACGAGGAAATATGCAGCAAGGATTTTCTGTCCGGGATTGGCGGGGAAGATGTCTCATTAAATGCGCAAAGATTGGCTATGGCGGCGGCGTTGCCGTTTCTCTGTACGTAGCTCAGGGAATGTGTACTTTTTTGATTGGCTGGGGCGGCAGGATTCGAACCTGCGAATGACGATACCAAAAACCGTTGCCTTACCACTTGGCCACGCCCCAGCACGGGTGGAACCAGCTTTCTACCCCAGCAGGCAGCAAGATTCAACCGGAATGTGAATGGGTTTGCGTGTGGATCCAGTCAAGGAATGCCGGATTTCCATTGCCTACCGGTAAGCTGAGAATACAGGGGCAGTCATAGGAATGCTGGGCCAAGATGGCCTCTTTGACAGGCTCGAATCGATCGGCAGTGGTCTTGAGCCATAAAATGACTTCCTGCGATTCTTCCAGCCGACCTTCCCACTCATATAGTGAGGTGATGGAGGGAATGATATTGGCACAGGCGACATAGGCCTGTTCAACCAGTGTACGACCGATCGCCTTTGCCTCTTCGTCATCGGCACAGGTAGTATAGATAATGATCGCGTCTTCGGTCATGCCTGCACATAACATAAAAAAAGCCGCCTCGTAAAGAGACGGCTTTTCCGATAAAGGATATAAACGCTTAGTTGAAGCGCATACGCAACTGACAAGCAGGTGTGCTTGCATTATCCTGCGTTGAGGTGTTGTAAGCGTCATCCGCCGTATTGTCCGTCGTGTCTGCTCCCTGGTCAACACAATCACCGGCGGCAATAGTAGCTGAAGCAACTGGCGTTGCAGCAATATTCACACTGGTGGTGCTGTCCATTGCACGAACAATACCGGTATACGGCACGCCGTCATCCACCTTGCTATCCAGTTGATCGGCTTCCGCAGGGGTTAGTGATGAAGTCAATGTCCACTCACCACCGCCACCGGCAGAGGTGACGCCCGAAATTTGAAAGTAATTAAATCCGGCATTGGAATAAACCAGGAAATAGTTACCGCGACCAAGTTTGGTCTCAAGTACATATTCATTTTGTGCACCGCTGGCGATGGGTACGGCTATGTTACCGTTGGGGACAGAATTAAACGTACCTTCTACCAATTCGGCAAAGCTGAGGTCTTGCCAGAACAGGGCGGTTTCACCACCAAATTCGGTCAGTGTCGTGCCTGCAGTCGTGGCTTCATCCCATGACTCTAACAGCCGGTTACCATCACCACGGCCAATCGTACCATCACGTACCGTTCCTGCCACATCCGGAAAACCGTATTGCGTAGCAGTGGTCGAACGCAAATCGCCTGGAATACCGTTAAAACGCGTACGGAAAGTATTAACCGCTGCGTTCAGTTTTTCATATTGACCGATCGTCGAACGCATCTCTGCTGCCTTAATCAAGTCTTGTCCAACGAGGACACCGCCGACGATCAGTCCGATAATCACCAGAACGATCGCAAGCTCTACTAGCGTAAATCCCGCTTTTGAATGTTGTTTTGTCATTGCAAGCTCCCTTAATAAGTTATTGTTGCATAATAAACCACAAAATCGGCAGAAAGGTAAACCTTTAACACCGCTTCATGAGCTATGGGCTTAATTTACCTGAAGGCTGTTGCCGTTTCTCTTAAAAATGCGCAGTATTCGATTTTGAGGAGTCATTCTTAAAATCCATTAAGGAATTGATATATATGAATACATCAAGATTTCGCTGCTCAATTTGTAAACTGTAGCGAATTAAGCACTCTTTTTATCTATTTCATGCGTTATATCGGTACAGTATTTACGCGCTGATTTTGGAAATAATCTGGCTGGTGCTTTTCCCCTCGACCAGTTCGATCAATTTCACTTCGCCGCCATAGGACTGAACAATGTCGGCGCCGACTACCCCATCGAGGGTGTAATCCGCACCTTTCATGAGGATATTGGGCCTGAAGGCTTCGATCAGTTCCACTGGCGTATCTTCGCGGAAAATCACCACCATATCGACCGGAGACAGGGAGGCGAGCAGCAAGGCGCGGTCAATCTCGCTATTGACGGGGCGGGAGTCGCCTTTCAGGCGCTTCACCGAGTCATCGCTGTTTAGCCCGACAATCAGCCGGTCACACTGTGATCTGGCGTCTTCAAGCAGCCGGACATGGCCGGTATGAAGGATATCAAAACAGCCATTGGTAAAGCCGATGGTGAGCTTGTCACGCCGCCAACTGGCAATCTGATCTTCCGCCAGCGCACGCGGGAAAATTTTGTGCTGGTTGCCAACGGATTCCTGCACATGCAAGGCGGTTTTAAGATCGGTGCGGTAAATGGTGGCGGTGCCCAGCCGCCCAACGACGATGCCAGCGGCGAGATTGGCAAGACGTGCAGCTTCCGGCAGACTGCAGCCGCAGGCATAGGCGGTTGCCAGTGTGGCAATCACCGAATCGCCGGCGCCGGAAACATCGAACACTTCGCGCGCCTGTGCGGAAATATGGGTCGCTTCCTTAGGGCTGCACAGGCTCATTCCTTCGCGGCCGCGGGTGACCAGCAGATGATTGATATGATGTTTTTTTATCAGCGTTTGAGCAGCTTCGGCAATGGCTTCTTCTGATGAAAGTGCATCATGATGACTGGCGGTACAAAGTTCCTTGAGATTCGGGCTGATAAGAAACGCGCCTTTATAGATGCTAAAATCGCGATGTTTGGGATCGACCATGACCGGAATATCAGTCTTATTGGCGATCTTGATCAACGCCTTGATCAATTCCGGAGTCAACACACCTTTGGCATAATCGGACAGAATCACCACATCATGTCTGGGAATTTCATCGCGGGCGATCTGCAGGAGTGTGTCGCGGCTTTCTTCATGAATTGCGGTGACAGCCTCCCTGTCCGAGCGCAGCAATTGCTGATTTCCGGCGATATAGCGGGTTTTGTGGGTGCTGATACGGCCTTTTTCGGTGACGAGATAGGGCTCGATACGTGCTTCCTCACCAACCAGCCTGACCAGTTGATGCCCGGTATCATCATCGCCAACAACCGACAGAAAACAGCAGGATGCGCCGAGCGACACAATATTGCACACGACATTGCCTGCGCCGCCCAGCATGCTGTCTTCTTTTTCCTGTTTGAATACCGGGATTGGCGCTTCCGGTGAAATACGTTCCACCGAGCCGTAAATAAAGCGGTCCAGCATGAGATCACCGATACACAGAATCGAGACGTCAGAGAAACGCTCTATCGCAGCGGCGAGGGGAGACGGGCTGCGCTCAATGTCGGTCATGAGATGTAAGAGAGCGGCTTAAGACGCCTGCGATGATGCGATATCGCCGTTGTCGGATTCGGAAGTGGCAGCGGGAGCGGCGTCTCCTTCTTCCTCTACCTTGGGAGCGTATTTGGCGACCAGTGCGTCGAGGTTGGTCTGGCTGCACAGGCCGAGCATGACCGGGTCTTTGGCTTTGATATTGCTGATATTCCAGTGGCTACGGTCGCGGATCGAGTCGATGGTTTTCTTGGTCGTGCCAATCAGCTTGCTGATTTTGGAATCAGGCAGATAAGGATGGTGCTTGACCAGCCAGGCGATGGCTTCGGGTTTATCCTGACGGCGGGCAACTGGCGTATAACGCGCGCCTTTGATTTTCTGGTCCATATGCTCGCGGGCTTTTTCTTTCAGCTGCAGCTTGTAGGTTGGGTCTTTTTCGCCTTTTTCGATTTCTTCGCGGTCCAGCTGGTTAGCGGCGATGGGATCCTGGCCGATAATGCCCTGCGCGACTTCGTCATCGGCAATGCCCTGAATTTCAAGCGCATGCATGCCGCAGAACTCGGCAATCTGTTCGAATGACAATCCGGTATTTTCAACCAGCCACACGGCGGTGGCTTTAGGCATAATCGGTAACGGCATGGGTGTATCCTTATGCTTGCGTTTCTATTTATCTCGACATTGTTCAGCAAAGATATTTCGTCATCCTGAGGAGTCGCGCCGTCGCTGACAAGCGAAGGCGGACGACGTAAGGATCTAGATTCCTCCGTCCGCCTTCACTATTGTTTCGGCGAGACGTTCGGAATGACGATAAACCATATTCACTGAACACAGTCTCAGTCCCGCAGTTGTAATAAAATTTTTCCAAGATGCAAGCATTCTTCCATGCGTTTCAGCGCTTTTTCTACCTCTTTAAAGGAAAAGACACTGTCGATGACGGGCGATAACGTGCCATCCGTAATCCACGGCCAGACAGTGTATTCGATATCTTGCAGATAGGCGGCTTTTTGTTCGGCGCTGCGCCCGCGCAGGGTCACACCGCTCCAGCGCAGGTTTTTCAGCAGAAGGCCACCCATGCTCAATTCGGCTTTGGGGCCGTTCAGAAAGGCGATGGAGACCAGACGCCCACCCGGTCTCAGGCATGTCAGATTGCGCTGCATATATTTGCCGCCGACCATGTCGAGAATAACGTCCACGCCACCCATATTTTTGACTTCTGCGACAAAGTCCTGCTCCTTATAATGAATGGCTTTTGCACTGAGTGACTCACATAAGGCGCATTTTTCCTTGCTTCCGGCGGTGACGATAATCTCACAGCCATAGGCTTTGACCATCTGGATGGCGGTGGTGCCGATACCGCTGGCACCACCATGCACCAGCACCGTCTGGCTCGGTGCGAGCTTTGCTTCGTCAAACAATGCCATCCATACGGTGGTGACGCATTCGGGCAATCCTGCGACCTGTTTGAGGCTCAATGGTTTCGGAACAGGTAAAGCATGAGGCGCCTTGCAGGTGACATATTCGGCATAACCGCCACCGGATAGCAGGGCACAGACCTCATCGCCCTTTTGATAGCGGGTGACGTTATCACCGGCTTCTGCCACTATGCCGGAGACTTCCAGCCCGGGAATATCCTGCGGTGCATCGGGTGGCGGTGCATAGCTGCCTTGCATCTGAAACAGATCAGCACGGTTGAGGCCGGCATAATGGACCTCGATCAGCAACTCATTTTCCTGTGGAACAGGCACAGGCCGTTCCTCCATGATCAACTGGTGGTTCTGAATAATGACTGCGCGCATAGAAGACTTCACAAATTGGGATTATGTGCTACATCATTAGCAAAAATAACTAAATGGAGGCAAGCCATGTCCGGTATCTATGATGAAGAAGGCCGCAAGATTGATCTGGATACACCCAGAGAGCGCCAGCTCGAACATCTGTCCGTCGAAGGCATGCAGGACTATATAGGCTGGCTTGAAGCGGAAATTGCACGGGTGAAAGTCGAAATCGACAGTCGCGGCAGCGTGAAGGATGCTGCCGAAGCGTTATTCTCATAAAACTATCCAAAAGGACCTTCCATGGCGCGCAAAAAGACATCTTCTGAATTGAAGCTCAGCCTTGCCCTGCAGGGTGGCGGTGCACATGGTGCCTTCGGCTGGGGTGTGCTTGACCGTCTGCTTGAAGAAGAGGATATCCGGCTTGAAGCGATCACCGCAACCAGCGCCGGAGCGATGAACGGGGCGGTATTGCTCTATGGTTTGATAAGCGGCGGCCGCGAAACAGCGAAGGAACTGCTGCAGACCTTCTGGCAGAAAATCAGTACGGCGGCGAGCATGCTGCCGTTGCAGCCGACCATGATCGACCGTTTCATGGGGACGACCAATGTCAGCTATTCGCCCACCTTCATGTGGATGGACATGATGACGCGGATGTTTTCTCCCAATCAGTATAATTTGCTGGATCTCAATCCACTGCGTGACATTGTCGAGGAAATCGTCGATTTCGAGGTAATCCGCAGCAATAAGGATTATCAGCTGTTCGTCAACGCCACCAATGTCAGGACCGGTAAGATCAAGCTGTTTGAGACGCAGGAAATCACCATCGATATGGTGATGGCCTCAGCCTGCCTGCCGTTTTTGTTCAAGACGGTGCATATTGACGGTGAACCTTACTGGGATGGCGGCTATTCCGGCAATCCGGCGATCTATCCGCTGTTTTATCACTGTGCCGGCAATGATGTGCTGATCGTGCAGATCAACCCGCTGACGGTAGAAGAAGTGCCGATGACGGCGGTAGAGATTCTCGACCGTGTTAATGAGATCAGCTTCAACACGACACTGATGCGCGAAATGCGTGCCATTCATTTTGTCAAAAAACTGCTGGCGGAGCACAGCATATCCGACAAGCGCTATAAGGATATGCGCGTGCATCTGGTCGAAGCGGAGCAATTAATGAATGATATGGGCACCGCCAGCAAGCTCAATGCTGATTGGGGCTTTCTGCAGCATCTGCATGATATCGGCTATCAGGCGATGGAAGACTGGCTCGCCGAGCATAAGGATAGTCTTGGTAAACACTCCACCATTCCGATTGAAGAGGTCTATTTGTAGGAATGGCTCAAATGCGGGCTAAAATTAACGATATCTTTACCGGCATGCGCTTATGTTATATAAGGAAATTGTAACTGCGCATTATCATGAGGAGCTATCTGCATGACCTCGTCCCTCCCCACATTTCTCATGCCAGTGAGGTATAAATCCATGGCTAACATCATTCAATATCGTCATTCCGAACGAGCCGACCGGTTCGGAGGAATCTCAGAAGAGATGTCTCGTTGTCCGCCTATGCCCTTACGGGCTACGGCGAGACTCACTCGACATGACGGATTTTCACTGGTGGAGTTGTCCATTGTGTTGGTGATTCTTGGCCTATTAACAGGCGGGATTCTGACAGGGCAGAATTTGATTCGCGCAGCGGAGTTGCGTAAATTGGTAACTGATTTCAATGTATACCGGACTGCTGTTCACACGTTCCGCGATAAATATTTTGCTTTGCCTGGTGACATGGCCAATGCCACTGATTTTTGGGGTATTGCAGCTGGTAGCACGGGTAATGATTTTACCTGCTATAATTCAGAAAGTACCACCGCTACATGTAATGGTAATAATGATGGCATGCTTCCTTGCCAAAGCGATGCTGATCAATGCAATGAAACGGGTCGTGCAGCCCAGCATCTGGGACTATCTGGATTATTACCTGGAAGCTATAATGGAAAGATCTATGGTACTGCACTTCCTAAACAATATTACATTTCCTCTTTTGATGCGCTTATGAATTTCAGAACAATTACCCCCACCTATACGGTTCCTAATTTACAGCGCTTGGGAATATTGTACCGCACAACGGATGGAACAGGTATTCTTATACCAGAAGAAGCCTGGAACATTGATACAAAAATAGATGATGGCGATGCAGATCGCGGTGAGTTTCTAGCAAAAAATCAGGTAGCAGGTACTGCAGTTAGTGGGTGCGTAAGCGGAGCTGTTACAGTTACTGATGACAGTGCCAATTATGAATTAACTTCGACTAATAGTGATTGCACGCCAGTGTTTCTAATGAGATAAAATATGAGAAGAAAGAATGAAGCATATTCGTAACCGCTCCAGTTTGAATAATTTAGGATTCTCCCTTGTCGAACTCTCCATCGTCCTGGTCATCCTTGGCCTACTAACCGGCGGGATTTGACAGGGCAGAATTTGATTCGCGCGGCAGAGTTGCGGAGCGTTGTGACAGAGTTTCAAGGATTTCAGTCTGCCGTGAATACGTTTCGTGATAAATACTTTGTGCTGCCCGGTGATATGGCTAATGCAACAGATTTTTGGGATTATCCTGCAAGCACACCAGCTAATTGTCCTGTCACAGCCGGTACAGGAACTGAAACCTGTAATGGTAATGGTGTTATTGATATACCCGCTGCAGCAAGTGAATATGGTGAGGTATTTACCTTTTGGCAACATTTAACAAATGCGGGACTGCTTGAAGGAAATTATACAGGTATTTCTGGAACAGGAAGCTCAGAAGATGGGGAGTTGAGAGAGAACATACCTGCAAGTAAACTCTCCAATGCTGGGTGGTATGGTAGAGGAGGTTTCACTTTAGGTCCTGATTAGTTATAATGTTGATTATAGAAATGTCTTTATCCTTGGTAGTGATTACCCAACCGGCGCTACAATGGATGTTGTGCTAACACCAGAAGAGGCACGGAATATTGATACCAAGATTGATGATGGTAAGCCGGCTTATGGCAAGCTAATCGCCCGATTCTGGAATGATGCCTGTGCAGCAGCAGATGACGGTACTCACGCCAACAACGATTTGGAGGCTAGCTATAAGCTGAGCGACGATTCTATACAATGCGCGCTCTATTTTAGACAGTTATTCTAATTCGCATTTTGTTAAGCTATTACAACATTGGCTCAACTGGTACTAACTCGTTATAATACTGAGTTTCCATGACATCCAAGATATGCTGCCACTTACATATGTGGCTGGAGATTACTCGCCGTCTTTTTTAGACTCGTCTGACGCCTTGCCGAAATTGAGATCACCGAAGCGGTTGGAGAATTTCTCCATACGACCGGTTTTACGCAGGTTTACGCCGCCGACCCAGGCTGGGTGGGTTTTGGGGTCAACATCCAACTGCAGCGTATCGCCTTCTTTGCCGTAGGTCGAACGTGTCTTATAGCTTGTCCCGTCGGTCATCACGACGGTGATTTCATGATAATCCGGATGAATATCTGCTTTCATGGCCTTGTTCCTTATGCGTTGGAGGGGTGTAAATAGAGAAAAAACCGCCCCTTGGCAAGCGGAAAATGCATCCTAGTATCTTAACTCCCCCCTTGTGGGGTAGTCAAAAAACACCCCCACGCTTCGACTTCGGCTATTCAGCCTTGTCTCAGCCGCTCCCCCCTCAAGGGGGAGCAAATTATAACAAATGCATATGATTCAATGGTCCATGCCCTTGTCCGAAACCCGGGGCAGTACGGATCGCCTCAAGCACGTAAGCGCGGGCCTTTTCCGTGGCGACCTCCAGCGAATCACCTTTTGCCAGACAGATAGCGAGCGCAGAGGCCAGCGTACAGCCTGTTCCGTGCGTATGCGGTGTATCGATGCGTCTATGGCCGAACCAGTACATTTCCCCGCCGTCATACAGCAGGTCGTACACCTCATGGCCTTCACTGTGCCCGCCTTTGAGTACTATGGTTGCGGCTCCCATATCTGACAATGCCTTTACCGCCTGTTCCATATCCTCCTGTGTGGTTACGCTCAGCCCTGTCAGTGCTTCGGCTTCGGGGATATTCGGAGTGATCACGCGGCTGAGCGGGAACAGCGAGACAAGCAGTTGTGTGGCCGTCTCATCGAGTAACTGGCTGCCACTGGTGGCGACCATGACCGGATCAAGGATAACGGGGACATCAGCGGCATAAGTTTCCAGCGCTTCCTTTACGGTAGCGATGGTTTGCGCATCATGCAGCATACCGATTTTGACAGCATCGATGCCGATATCGCTGCAGACGGCGTCAATCTGTTTGCGAAGATGTTCTGGCGGGATCGGATGGATATCGCTGACGCCAAGTGTATTCTGTGCGGTGGTAGCGGTGATCGCTGTCATGGCATAGCCGCCAAGCATGGTGATGGTTTTGATATCGACCTGAATGCCGGCACCGCCGCCGGAGTCGGATCCGGCGATAATCAGAATGCGGGGAGGTGCAGGCGACATTTGTAATGTGCTCAGGCGCTGACGGCTGCAGGTGAACTGACCTCGGTAATGGCGGATTTGATCCGCTCAGCTGCAGCGTTGATGGCGGCATCGTCTTCGCCTTCGACCATGATGCGAATCAGCGGTTCAGTACCGGATTTGCGAATGAAAAGGCGTCCGCTGCTTCCCAGCGCGGCGGTTTCTTCTTCGATGATTTGTTGTACTTTTGCATCGGCAAGCGGGTCCGCTCCATTAAATGCAACGTTCCGCAGCAATTGCGGCACCGGCTGATAGAGCCGGCTTGCTTCGCTCATAGGCTGGCCATCCTCTAACAGCACTGCCAGTACCTGTAACGCGGCAATCAACCCGTCACCGGTCGAGGCATAGTCGCTCAGGATAATATGGCCTGACGGCTCGCCGCCGACATTCAACCCGCCTTCGCGCATTTTTTCCATGACATAACGGTCGCCGACCTGCGTGCGATGCATGTCCAGGCCAAGTGATAAGACATACTGTTCAAAGCCGAGATTCGACATCTGCGTAGTGACCACGCCGCCGCCGGATAGCTGGCCGGTGGCATGCCAGTGTTTGGTGACCATCGCCATGAGCATATCACCATCGATTAACTGGCCTTTTTCGTCGCACATCACCAGACGGTCAGCATCGCCGTCGAGCGCAATGCCGAGATCGGCCTTTGCTTCGATGACCTTGTTGCACAGCTGTTCAGGATAGGTCGAGCCGCAATGGTCATTGATGTTGAATCCGTTCGGCTCCACGCCGATTTTGATCACCTCGGCCCCGAGCTCCCATAAGATCGTTGGGCCGACTTCATAACCCGCACCGTTGGCACAATCAATAACGATTCTCAGTCCCTCAAGTCGGCGTTCTTTCGGGAAGGTGGCTTTGACAAATTCGATGTAACGGCCCTGGGCATCGTCAATCCGTCTGGCTCGTCCGATACGATCAGCCGGTGCCAGATCGGCACTCAGATCCTCGCGCATATAGGCTTCGATCTGCGCTTCAATCTCATCAGACAGTTTATAGCCGTCCGGCGCGAAGAGTTTGATGCCGTTATCGCGAAAGGCATTATGCGATGCCGAGATCATTACTCCCAGATCGGCACGCATCGAGCGCGTCAGCATGGCGACGCCGGGTGTTGGCAGCGGGCCGACCAGATAGACATGCATGCCCATCGACAGAAAGCCGGAGGTCAATGCATTCTCGATCATATAGCCGGACAGGCGCGTGTCCTTGGCAATCACCACGCGGTGACGATGCTCACCGCGATTGAATGCCTTACCGGCAGCCATGCCGACTTTCAGCGCAATCTCAGCACTCATGGTGTCGCTATTGGCAAGTCCCCTGATACCGTCGGTTCCGAAATACTGCCGTCTCATGCCTCGGCATCCTGATCCGTTTTTGTTTTTGTGGTGGTTTTTTTCTTAGGGGTTTTTTCGTCACTATCTGTTGTTTCAGCCTTTTTACCGGTCCGTGGCAGGGATGATTTGACCACCTTTTTGTCTTTATCCTTCTCATCGGAGCGAACGATTTTCTCCCCTTTCAGAAGTGCCTTGATTTCATCGCCCGACAGCGTTTCATATTCAAGCAGTCCCTGCGCCAGCGTTTCCAGTTCGTCATGGTAATCGGTCAGGAGTTTTTTGGCGTGATTATGAGCTTCATCAATCAGTTTTTTCACTTCATCGTCGATGCGCTTGACGGTATCGGGTGCGGCATCGAGCGAGCGCGTGGCCATGGCTTGGCCCAAAAACGGTTCGGTATGATCCGCCCCATAATGCACCGGGCCGATATCATCGCTCATGCCCCATTCGGTGACCATGGCGCGTGCCAGTTTGGTAGCATATTGAATATCCGACGATGCGCCGCTTGAGACTTGCTCATAGCCGAAAATCAATTCCTCGGCCACGCGCCCGCCCATGGACACGGCGAGATCAGCATACATTTTTTCGCGCTTATAAGAAATCTTATCGGATTCAGGCAAGCGCATCACCATACCCAGCGCCCGTCCGCGCGGGATGATGGTGGCTTTGTGAATCGGGTCAGATGCCGGGCAGTGCAGCGATACAATCGCATGGCCGGCTTCGTGATAGGCGGTCATTTTTTTCTCTTCCTCGCTCATCACCATTGATTTGCGCTCGGTGCCCATCATGACTTTGTCCTTGGCTGCTTCCAGTTCCCTCATGGTCACGACTTTCTTATTCAGCCGTGCGGCCAGCAATGCCGCTTCATTGACCAGATTGGCCAGGTCGGCGCCGGAGAATCCCGGTGTGCCGCGTGCGATGACATGCGCATCGACATCAGGGGCTTTGGGGACTTTGCGCAGATGGACTTCGAGGATTTTCTTACGGCCTTCGATATCGGGATTGGGTACGACAATCTGGCGGTCGAAGCGTCCCGGGCGCAGCAGGGCAGGGTCCAACACATCGGGGCGGTTGGTAGCGGCAATCAGAATCACCCCTTCATTGGCTTCAAACCCGTCCATCTCGACCAGCAACTGGTTCAGCGTCTGTTCACGTTCGTCATTACCGCCGCCGAGTCCGGCGCCGCGATGGCGGCCGACGGCGTCGATCTCGTCGATAAAGATGATGCAGGGCGCGTTTTTCTTGCCCTGCTCGAACATGTCACGCACACGGCTGGCGCCGACACCGACGAACATTTCGACAAAGTCAGAACCGGAAATAGTGAAAAACGGCACACCCGCTTCCCCGGCAAT
Organism: Rickettsiales bacterium; assembly: GCA_028281385.1. GTDB lineage: Bacteria > Pseudomonadota > Alphaproteobacteria > Rickettsiales > UBA3002 > JANQJY01. The sequence goes on from JANQJY010000054.1 coordinate 39,161, forward strand.
GGCACGTGCCAGCAGGGTTTTACCGGTGCCCGGAGGGCCGACCAGCAAACAGCCTTTGGGGATTTTTCCGCCCAGACCTTGGAATTTCTGTGGGTC
>JANQJY010000065.1 GCA_028281385.1 Rickettsiales bacterium
GAGGAATCTATAGATCCCTCGTCGGCCTTTGGCCTCACTCGGGATGACGGATGGAGGAGGCCGGACAATCAACATGCGCCCAATCCGTTCGGTGCGAACATCCCCGATGAAATCACCCCGGAATTCGTGCGTGACGAGGTGGCGCGTGGCCGTGCGATTATTCCGGCCAATATTAACCATCCGGAATCTGAGCCGATGATTATCGGGCGCAATTTTCTGGTCAAGATCAATGCCAATATCGGCAATTCAGCGGTAACGAGTTCGATTGCCGAAGAGGTCGATAAAATGGTGTGGGCGACGCGCTGGGGTGCCGATACCATCATGGATTTATCGACGGGAAAAAACATCCATGCGACGCGCGAATGGATTTTGCGTAACAGCCCGGTGCCGGTGGGCACGGTGCCGATCTATCAGGCGCTGGAAAAAGTCGGCGGTGTGGCCGAAGACCTCACCTGGGAGATTTTTCGCGACACGCTGATCGAACAGGCCGAGCAGGGAGTGGATTATTTCACCATCCATGCCGGTGTGCGCTTGCCGTTCATTCCGCTGACCGAAAAACGCGTCACCGGTATTGTCTCGCGTGGCGGTTCGATCCATGCGAAATGGTGTATGGCGCATCACAGGGATAATTTCGCCTATGAGCATTTCGACGAGATTTGCGAGATCGCGCGCATGTATGATGTCAGCTTTTCGCTGGGCGACGGGTTGCGTCCTGGTTCGATTGCCGACGCCAATGACACGGCGCAGTTTGCCGAGCTGAAAACGCTGGGCGAGTTGACGCAGCGGGCATGGGCCCGCGATTGTCAGGTGATGATCGAAGGGCCGGGCCATGTGCCGATGCATCTGATTCAGGAGAATATGGAAAAGCAGCTCGAAGCGTGCGACGAAGCGCCGTTTTATACGCTCGGGCCGCTGACGACTGATATCGCGCCCGGCTATGACCATATCACCAGCGGCATCGGCGCGGCGATGATCGGCTGGTATGGCTGCGCGATGCTGTGTTATGTCACGCCGAAGGAGCATCTCGGCCTGCCGGACCGCGATGACGTGAAAGAGGGGGTGATTACCTATAAGATCGCCGCGCATGCGGCCGACCTCGCCAAGGGCCATCCGGCAGCGCAGGCGCGCGACGATGCGTTGAGCCGTGCGCGGTTTGAATTTCGCTGGGTCGATCAGTTCAACCTTGCGCTCGATCCCGAACGCGCGCGCGACTATCACGACCAGACACTACCCGCCGAGGGCGCCAAGGTCGCGCATTTCTGTTCGATGTGCGGGCCGAAATTCTGCTCGATGAAGATCAGCCAGGAGGTCAGGGATTTTGCCATGAAGGGACGAGAGGCGAGAGACGAGGGACGAGATGAAACGACACGTCCCTCGTCCCACGACCCTCGTCCCTCGCAGGCCGAAGCGGAGCAAGGCATGCAGCAAATGGCCGAAACATTCCTCGAGCAGGGCGGCGAGCTTTACAAGAAGGTGGGTTAACATGACGCAAATCCACGGCATATGCCCTGTCCTGCCCGTTGCGGATATTCACCGTAGCAAGGAATATTATGCGACATCGCTCGGATTTGAGATCGGCTTTGAGTGGTTTGAAGAGGATGGCTCGCTGGGCTATCTGATCGTGCGCAGGGATGATCACAGCATCCATATCAGCCAGGTCGATGAGGACCGCAAAGACAAGGTCACCCCGTCAATTACCTATATCTTTGTGGAGCCGGTGGAGGAGATGTATGATTTCGCGCATCAAAATGGCGCGATCATCAAACAGGAACTGCAGGAATGGCCGTGGGGCATGAAGGAATTCGAAGTGCATGACCCGGACGGCCACCGCTTTATCTTCGGCCATGCGGTGGAACAGGATGAAGAGTCGGCGGGGTGACAAGAGAAATTAAAAATGAACAAACCCGGTTATGTGTATATTGTTACCAACAGACCGAATGGAACGCTCTATATTGGCGTTACGTCTGATCTGATAAAACGTGTTTATGAGCATAAAGAAAAGCTGGCAGACGGCTTCACCGAGCAATACGGTCTTGATAAGCTAGTCTACTTTGAAACGTATGAGTGTATGGAAGATGCGATCCACCGAGAAAAATGCATGAAGGAATGGCAGCGGGCTTGGAAGATCAAGCGTATCGTGGAGCAAAACCCGGACTGGCATGACTTATATGAAGAAATATGTTGATGACGGTGTCATACTGGCGAAGGTAGAACATTTTATCCGTCATACCGGCGAAGGCCGGTATCCATAGAGAGGATATAACGATGCCGAAAGTTGCGTTGGGCCCCGGCCTGCGCCGGGGTGACGAAGATTAGAGGCGGCGAGATTCACAGGAAGGTGGGGTAGGGATTACAACTGCCCCTCGACTAACGCATCCACCACTTCGGGGTTGAGCAGGGTCGAGATATCGCCGAGCTTTTTGAAATCATCATGGCTTTTGATGTCGCCTTCGGCAATCTTACGCAAAATCCGCCGCATGATCTTGCCTGAGCGCGTCTTGGGCAGGCCCGGCGCATATTGAATCTTATCGGCGCGGGCGATCGAGCCGATTTCTTTTTTGATCAACCCGTTCAGCTCGTTGCACATTTCATCGGTTAGCTCATAGCCGGGATGGAGGATGACATAAGCATAGATGCCTTGTCCCTTCACCTCATGCGGATAGCCGACCACGGCGGATTCGACCACCGCGTCATGCTCGTTCAGTGCGGCTTCGATCTCGGCGGTGCCGAGGCGGTGGCCGGAGACGTTGATGACATCGTCCATGCGTCCTTCGATCCAGTAATAGCCGTCATGATCGCGTGAGGCGGCATCGCCGGAAAAATACGTGCCGGGATAGTCGGCAAAATAGGTTTCGAAAAAGCGCTGATGATTGCCCCAGATGGTGCGCGCCTGTCCGGGCCATGAGGTTTTGAAACACAGCGCGCCGGTGGCTTCGCCTTCGATCTCGTGATTGTCGGCATCGACAAGTGCGGGCTGGATGCCGAAATAGGGCAGGGTGGCCGAGCCGGGCTTGGTCTCGATCGCGCCGGGCAGCGGGGTGAGCATATGCCCGCCGGTTTCGGTTTGCCACCAGGTGTCGACAATCACGCAGTTTTCTTTGCCGACCTTGTCGTAATACCAGCGCCAGGCTTCGGGGTTGATCGGCTCGCCGACCGAGCCGAGAATGCGCAGGGAGTCGCGCGCGCTATTCTGCACATGCTGATCGCCCTCGCGCATCAGCATGCGGATGGCCGTCGGTGCGGTGTAGAACAGCGAGACATGATGTTTGTCCACCACCTGCCAGAAACGTGAGGCATCCGGATAGGTCGGCACGCCTTCAAACAGTAGCGTCGTCGCACCGGCAGCCAGTGGGCCGTAGACCATATAGCTGTGGCCGGTGATCCAGCCGACATCGGCGGTGCACCAGAAGACTTCTCCCTCGCGGTAATCGAAGACATTCTCGAAGCTGTGCATGGCATAAAGCAGATAGCCGGCCGAACTGTGCTGCAGCCCCTTGGGCTTGCCGGTCGAGCCGGAGGTATAGAGGATGAACAGCGGATGTTCGGCATCGAACGGTTCTGCCGGGCAGTTGTCACTCACCTGTTCCGCCAGCTCATGCCACCAGACATCGCGCCCCTCCTGCCAGTCGATCTCGCCGCCGGTGCGTTTCAACACCAGTACTTTCTCAATGTCGGTCCCGGCGATGGCGTCATCGACATTGCGCTTGAGCGGAATCGGTTTGCCGCCGCGCAGTCCTTCATCGGCGGTAATCACGACGTGGCTGCCGCAATCCTCGATCCGCCCGTGCAGGGCAGTGGGGGAGAAGCCGCCGAACACCACCGAGTGAATGGCGCCGATGCGCGCACAGGCGAGCATGGCGATCGCCGCTTCGGGCACCATCGGCATGTAAATGGTGACGCGGTCGCCGGCTTTCACGTCCAGTGCTTTGAGCATATTGGCGCAGCGGCAGACGTCCGATTGCAGTTCCTTATAGGTGAGGATGTGTGCGTCTTCTGTGGGATTATCCGGCTCCCAGATGATGGCGGGCGTATTCGGTATTGTTTTCGCATGGCGATCAACGCAATTCTCCGCGATGTTCAACTGCCCGCCTTCGAACCATTTGATATGTATATCGTCCTTGGCGAAGGACCAGTCACTCACCTTGTCCCATTTTTTGTGCCAGTCGAGTTTTTCTGCCGCTTCGCTCCAGAATCTGTCGGGATCGTCCAGCGATTGTTGATACAGCTTGGCATAGTCTTCCCGGGTAATACGTGCCTGTTTCAGATGGTCGGGAATCAGATAGGCGGCAGATGAGTCGTGCGATGACATGAGGTACTCCTTTGGTTATGTTGACAGGAGTCTAGCCACAGATCGGGCGAAAAATCAAACGTCATTCCCTGAATTTTTCCAGTAGGAAAAATTGTAAGGGAATCTAAGGAAGAAATGCCAGTAGGCATTTCTGACTTCGAAAGTCTCCTGACAAACGAGTCTTGGATCCCCGGACCCGCTGCGCCAGCGCTAGCGCGGCGAGTCAAAACGCCTCCTTGCTCTCGGCAAGAAAATGATTCACTGGATCATTTTCTTATTGCCTCGATGTCCGAGGATGGCGGGACAAAACAACAAAAAAGAGGCTCCTGTCATTGCTGACAGAAGCCAATTAACAGGGAGGTAAAACTCTAATAAAGGCTCATCTTAATAGGTGATCCGCAGTTTATTGAACGAATCAGCGATGATCTGATAGGAAGTGATCAGCTGTTCGGTGTTTTGGACATCGAAGAAAAACTGTTCGTTGCTCGCGCAATCGCGATACACATCCTTGATTTCCTGTCCGCCCGGATCGCGGTCATCGACATCGAATACGACGGAGTAGATCACAATGCCATTCTCTTTCAGACGCTCGCACAGGCCTTTTTCCGACAGGCCGTAATACTCGGCATGCTGTTCCAGGTTAGGGTAGGCGCTTAAGCCCGCCAGATGGGCGTTGTCGACTTCGTTCAGATAGAGATACTGATTGTCGTAATTACCTTCCGGCCATACCGCGAAACAGCAGCTGACATTGGCACCGTCAGTCATCATCACGACGATCTTGTCGGTGGTCATGGGGTTCAGCTCACCCGGCTCGGTGCCGCCGAAAAAGGTGTGATAGCCGGGGTCCAGCATCATCGCCGCAGTATGCACGGCGACGTTGGAACGCGTCCAGCCCTGTCCTTCGGGAGTTTGCTCAATCCGGTTGATTTTATCGAGGATGAATTGCTGATCGCTCGGTGAGTCCAGCGCCGTGAGCGGAATGATGGGAGCGAGCGGTTCGGCATCGGTGAAATCACGGTAATAATCCGGCGTGCCGTCTTCACTGCTGATTTCCATATTCGTCAGATTCGTCGGTACGCGCTCGGGATTGGGCAGTTTGACCTTATGGTTGAACGGGACAATCCCGACATTGAACACCGGTCCGCCCATACCTTCAATCGGCTGTACGCCATATTCCACGATATAGCTGATCGCTTCTTTCATGGCGTTGAGCTTGTCGCAATAATGATCCGGGCGGTATTCGATGATATTAACGTCATCTTTGCGCGGGATACGCTCGGTTCTGGTGCACATGGAGGCAGAGGTATCGAGCGTGAAGATCGCATCCACCCGTTTTGAAATATCCCAGGCTACGGTCGCATTCTGCGATAGACCGATCGTGTTGATACCGAACAGCTGTGCAAATACCGTATTCATCGACGCATTGACTTCCGCTGTCCATGACAGGTCATTGGCATTGGTGACGATGGTGATCTCGCTTGTCAGATCGGCGCCCATGTAATTGTCCGGGAAGTTGGCGTGAAAAAAGTTTTCCACCACTTCCTGTACGTCCTGATTGCGCGCGACGCTGGCACCGGCAATGAGTGCCGTATCCATTGCCTGACGGAACTTGCTTTTGATAATCAGATAACGCGACATGTCGATGGCCATGGCAGCGACAACCGTCATGGTGACGATGGCCGCAGCCGCGATGGCAATCACGCTACCGGATTCATCTTTGAATAATGCTCTCATGATAGTCTCCTTGTCCGTCGCGCAATTAATACTGGATTTCAACCTTGTTGAAGCCCTTGACGATCATGTCGTTGGCAACAAACGCGCCATTACCGCTGACCTTCAGGTTATAGACCGTCACTCCGTCTTCCAATGGCTTTTCGTCAATGGTCTCAACGGTAATGGTGCCGGTTTTGGTCAGGATTTCGTCACCAATGACCAGCGGACCCACGGTAATGCCTGATACGGCTTTCGTGGCGGCCGGTTTCACGGATTTCCATCCTTTTTTGGTCAGGATCGGGTGCTCTTCGGTAAAGAAGGCTTCTCCACCGTTGATACCATAGACCGTATCATAACCTTGAGTGAATCTATTCACTGCGATGACGGTTACCGTACCGGAATCTCCGAGGATTTCATCACCGATGGCCAGATCTTCAATATCTTTGACAGATCCGTCTTTCAGCATGATGTCGGTGCCTTCGAGCAAGCATCCTTCGCGGGTGATATTAATCACCACTTCACAGGTCCAGCCCTCAACTTCGATGGTTTTGGTATGGCATTTGTCTTTGCAATCTTTTTTGCAGCAGTCCTTTTCGCACTTTTCTTCCCATTTCTCTTCACAGGGAATCTTTGTACAGCGCTCGACACCCTTGACGATCTCGCACACTTCTTCTTCGCCATTGATGCAAACATCGCAGTTGGTGCAGACCTTGTCGCATTTCTTATCGCAGCCGCATCCTTTATCGCATTTCTTTTTACAACATTTCTTTTGCTTTTCACAAAACTCTTTTTCTACGTGGTAAATTTTCGGTTTTGGCGCCATGCCTTCCGGGCAAACGGCATCACAGCAGGTGGCTGCCAGTTCCAGAGGGAGCTTGATATATTCTTCCAGCCATTCTTCAATGCCTTCAGGCTCTCCGACCAGCATTGATTGAACGTTAATGAGCCATATACCGGCATTCGGATTATGGACAAACTGTTGAACAAGGTCACCGAGACCCAGCTTTTCATCCACCACCGGTGCTAGCAGCTCCAATAACGCCTGTTCACCAAGAGTGAAAACAGTTTGCGGGTCAAGACCAGGCACTTCTTCACCGCCGATGACCAGATGCTGTTGGC
>JANQJY010000001.1 GCA_028281385.1 Rickettsiales bacterium
GCTTACGCTGCCGAAGGCAGCTACAGCGCGGTAGCGAAAGCGGATGGCGGAGAGTGAGGGATTCGAACCCTCGAGACGGGATCACCGCCTACTCCCCTAGCAGGGGAGCGCTTTCGACCACTCAGCCATCTCTCCGTTAGATGTTCTTAAGCTTGCGCAGCAAGCTATAGAACGTCTTATGCCGCGCCATAGCTGCTTTAGCAGCGCAGGCGGGCTAAATCAACGACCACTTCCGCCTTCGCCCTGTGGGCTTCGGCGTGACAGGCAGCCATCTCTGTGCAGGTGGGTCGTTAGTCATTAGTCCTTCGTTGTCAGCAGGTCAAGTTTCTCCATAAAAACATTGCAAATTATGCTGCGGCTTTTAATGTCATGCCTCGTTTAGGAGTATATAATCATATGGGCTATAAGGCATACCCCGGAAAAAGGAACAAACCCAAACAGGATAAATCGGAAAGCACCTCTGAAATCGTACGGACGTTTTTGCTGGCGCTGGTGCTGGCTTTTATCTTCCGCAGTTTATTGTTTGAACCGTTCCATATTCCTTCCGGTTCGATGCGCGCGACATTACTGGAAGGCGACTATATCTTCGTATCCAAATATTCCTATGGTTACAGCCGCTATTCCTTTCCGCTGGGCATTCCTTTTTTTGATGGCCGTATCTTTTTTAATAAAAACCCGAAGCGGGGAGATGTCATCGTCTTCCGGCTGCCGGCCAATCCGCGGGTGGATTATATCAAACGTCTGATCGGTATGCCGGGCGATAAAATCAAGGTAACGAATGGCTATGTGTTCATTAACGGCAAAATGCTCGATCGCAAGGCGGTAGAAGATTATGCCTTTACCGCACTGGACGGGACGGAAAAACGCATTCGCCGCTATGAGGATACGCTGCCGGAGGGCAGGAAAATCCAAATACTCGAGGAAACCGCTTTTGGGGAGGTGGATTATACCGATGAAGTGACCGTGCCGGAAGGGCATTATTTCATGATGGGCGATAATCGCGATAATTCGATCGACAGCCGCTATCAGGAACATGTCGGCTTTATTCCGTATGAAAATCTGATTGGCCGGGCCGAGCTTATCCTGTTTTCGATTAATGAAGATGCTTCGCTGTTTAATCCGCTGAGCTGGGGACGGCTGTTCCGCAACAATCGCTTTTTTGTAGCGATTGAGTAAACCGCCATGTCCGGTCAGTCACTTAAAGAACAGGCGCTGACACACCCTTCCATGGGGATGGAAAAGGACGGTGTGATCTATAATAATCAGCGGCTTGAGTTTCTGGGTGACGCGGTATTGGGCATGGTTGTCGCGGAAATGCTGTACGAAATGTACACACAGGAACAGGAGGGTGAACTGGCGCGGCGTTTTGCCGGGCTAGTCTGCGGGCCGGTACTGGAACAGATCGCCCTTTCCCTGAAGCTCGATGAGCAGCTTATCCTGTCGGATAGCGAGGACGCTAATGATGGGCGGCAGAATAGCTCGAATCTTGAAGATGTGTGTGAGGCGATGATTGGTGCCATCTATCTCGAAGACGGATTTGATGTGGTGAAAGCCTTTATTTATCAGCATTGGAAGCCGCTGGCCGAGTCGATCAGCGAACCGCCGAAGGACCCGAAAACGGCCTTGCAGGAATGGGCGCAGGCACGCGGTCTTCCGGTGCCGGATTATAAAGTGATCCATCAGGAAGGCCCGTCACATGCACCGCGATTCACCATCCAGGTGGAGGTGCAGGGCCAAACGCCCGAATGCGCGACTGCCGGCAATAAAAAACAGGCCGAGCGCGATGCGGCGGAGAAATTATTGGTCAAGCTGACGTCATGATGCGCTGCGGTTATATCGCGCTGCTGGGCGCACCGAATGCGGGGAAATCGACACTGATGAACCGGCTGGTCGGCCATAAGCTGGCGATTGTCACGCCCAAGGCGCAGACGACACGCAGCCGTATCACTGGAGTAACGCTTCACGGGCAGGCGCAGATGATCTTTCTCGATGTACCGGGGGTGTTCGATCCGGGCGAGGCAAAACAGTTTGAGCGGGCGATGGTGGATTGCGCGTGGCAGGGCGTGGCCGATGCCGATGTCGTCTTACTGATTATCGATGCGCAGAAGGGGTGGAATGAAGAAAATCAAGCGCTGCTGGATCGATTGAAAACCACGTCAAAACCGGCATGTCTAGCGATCAACAAGATTGATCTGGTACCCAAGGAGCGGTTGTTGGAACTGGCCGCCAAGGCAAATGAGACAGTGAATTTTGAACAAACATTCATGATTTCCGCATTGAAAGGAGATGGTACGGAATCATTGCTGGATGCGTTGGCAGAGGTATTGCCGGACGGTCCGTGGCTTTATCCCGAAGATCATCTGACCGATGTGGCGGAGCGGGTATTGGCCTCGGAAATCACGCGGGAGCAATGCTTTTTCCAGCTGCGCGAGGAATTGCCCTATAGCCTGACAGTCGAAACCGAAGCCTGGGAAGAAAAGGAAGACGGCAGCATCAAGATTGATCAGGTGATTTATGTCGAGCGCGAAGGGCAGAAAGGTATTGTTCTTGGCAAGGGTGGGGCGATGCTGAAGAAAATCGGTGAAAAAGCACGAAAAGCCATTGAAAAACAGTGGGGTTGCCGAGTGCATCTGTTTGTGTTCGTCAAAGTGCGGGAAAAGTGGAAAATCGACCCGGAGAAATACAATTATCTTGGGTTGGAATATAAGTAATATTCGTCATCCTGAGGCGCAGCCGAAGGATCTCCTCGTCATCATACAATAAGCGGGACGAGAGCCTTCGCTCACTTTGTTCACTCAGGATGACGGGTTCATAAATGCTCGGAGCGCATAACTCAAACCCGTCAATCTTCACACAACTGTCATATTTCTGTGCCACGCGCTTTGCTATAATAAATACATAAAATTTTATATATAATAAAAAAGTGAGTGTAGTGTGAGTTTGAATGCAGCAGCAACGGACGTTCGTCCATCATCCAGGCATATGTTTCCCGTCATGGGACTGGGGATTTTTAGGCGCGATGATAGTAGCGAAGGCATTGGAAGCCTCGACCTTCCGCAAATAGGCATTGTTATTTCACAGGATGAAATTAAGCATGGACTATCCAACGAGAAAATAGATGAGTTACTTAATGCAGCCTATTTTAACGTCGAAATGCCCATGACGCCTGAGGGGCGTGTTGCGATTGATGCCGAGACGTTACTGCGAGCGATTCGCGATAATGGAGGCAATATTGTCAGCGCCCTCAAAGAAATTTCAGCGAAAGTACAAAAAGCGGAGCATAAGAAACGTGAAGCAAGGTGTTATTTGATAGACGCAGCTGATGCCCGTATGACGCCTGCATGGCAGTTAGGCGGGGTAGCCGGCAAGAAGGTGCATTATCAGATTACTGATGGGCGTGAGTTGATCAAAAACATGACCGAGGAAGAGATCGCAGCCTTTCATAGAGGACTTTATCAGATTGCGGAAGAACGCGTGAAGGCTGGAGCTGACTGGGTTGGGATTTCTCTGCCCGATGGATTTGCCATGACCAATGGACGGTTGAGTTACCAGTTCGGCGATGGCCATACCGTCACGGTGAACCCGATGACAGTCTTCCGCTATGGTGTGGATGATAATTTATATCGCCAGGCACAGGCGCGTCAGACGGTCGAATCGCTCATGCCGGAAAGTTTGGATGCATTAAGCGGTGGTATGTTCGGCGAGTTTGTAGGGCATGGTCTGGATAAGATCGCTGGACGGTTTTCTACTCCTTCCCCTGTACTCCAGTAAAATCTCTCTGGCCATTCTTTCTGTCTTCTGAAAAACTGCCTATATGCAATGGACCGATCAGGCGATCATTCTATCCACCTCGAAATATTCCGAACAGGCGGCGATTGCCTCCTGCTTTGCGCGCGAACACGGGATGTATCGTGCGATGGCGAAACGCGCATTCAGCAAAGCGCAGCGCGGTCTGTATCAGTCTGGCAATATCGTGGAGGCAACGTGGAAGGCGCGCTTGGCAGAGCATATGGGCCAGTTGACGGCGGAAATGGTCATGCCGGTGGCGGCGCATGCGATGCAGACGCCCGAGATGCTGTATGGCGTAAGCAGCATGTGCCGTCTGATCGAATGTTGTTTTGAAGAGCGCGACCCGCATCCGCTTCTGTTTGATATGATGCAGGAGACATTGACCCGTATGATTGAAGAAAAACCGTGGATCGGGCAGTATGCCGCTTTTGAAAAGCAGTTATTGACGGATAGCGGCTATCAGTTGGATGTTACGCATTGCGCGGCAACCGGTGCTACCGATCATCTGATCTATGTATCACCGAAATCGGGCAGAGCGGTGTCAGCCGAAGCGGGAGAGGCCTATAAGGATAAGCTGTTTCGCCTGCCGCCGCAGTTTGACGACAGGCAATGGATTGCCGAAGGTCTGCGGGATCAGCAGGACAGTCTGCGCATGACCGGCTATTTTCTCGATAAATGGGTGCTGAATCCGCATGGCCAAACCCTGCCGAATGCGCGCCGGCAGTTACTGGCGAGGTTGTTTTCGTCTTAATAGATCATTCTGAGCGGACACGCTTGTGCTCGAGCGGTCGGCCGAGGCCGGAGCGAGAGCGCATAGAGTGCGAATCGAAGAATCTCATGACCACACGGCAAGTGGAGGAAGATCCTTCATTCACTGCGTTCACTCAGGATGACGGGTTCGTAAATGTGCGGGGCACATTAACTCAAACCCGTTATCTTCATCAAACTGTCATAATTCTCTCAGGCGCCCTGTGATATACTGAAAACAAAGTAAAAATATACATTATGAGTGGTGTGTTATGAGTGAGCCTGAAAAGCCTTCCTATATTGATACTGCCTGGGGTTATGTTGCAAAAGCCGGTCAGGCGATTGGTGATGCGGCAAAAAAAGCCGGTGGCGAATGGCGGACCATTGTCGGCTGGGGGGGCGGACTTGCATTTGCACGCGCCGTTGTCAATTTTGCTGGCAGTGAGGGCTGGCTGTCCTGGTTATGGACGGCGTTGATTGCCACCCTGACCATACCGGCGACGATTGTGTCCATGAATAAAGCCTTTCCGAAGGAGGAAACAGCATCTTCTGCGCAGGAGCAAACAGACGAACCGGCTACAGCTTCCCGTGATATGCCGGGTGGGTTGACGCCTGCTCCGTGCCCGGCCGTAGGCCATGAGGCGTGCAGAACACGATAAGCAAACCCCTTGCTTACTGCGCCTTTTAGCGCTACAACCCCTCGCATGGCGAAAAAAGATTCCGAACAGATCGAGGATATTTCCTTCAAGGATGCGCTGGGCGAGCGCTATCTGGCCTATGCGATGTCGACGATTACCTCGCGTTCGCTGCCCGATGTGCGCGACGGGCTCAAGCCGGTGCATCGGCGGTTGCTCTATGCCATGCTGCAATTGCGTCTTGACCCGAAATCCGGTTTTAAGAAATGTGCGCGCGTGGTCGGCGATGTGATTGGTAAATATCACCCGCATGGCGATGCGGCGGTTTATGATACAATGGTACGGCTGGCGCAGGGCTTTGCGGTGCGCTATCCACTGGTGGACGGGCAGGGCAATTTCGGCTCGATCGACGGCGACAATGCTGCGGCCATGCGCTATACCGAAGCGCGGCTGACCGATGTGGCGGTGGCGTTGATGGAGAATATTGATGCCGACACGGTTGATTTCCGCCCGACCTATGACGGAGAGGAACATGAGCCGGTGGTAATGCCGGCAGGTTTTCCGAATCTGCTGGCTAACGGTTCGGAGGGGATTGCCGTCGGCATGGCCACCAGCATTCCGCCGCATAATGCGGCTGAAGTGTGTGATGCGCTGCTCTATCTCATCAAAAGCCCGAATGCGCGGATTGAGACTCTGCTCGAACGCATGCCCGGACCGGACTTCCCTACCGGTGGCATCATCTGCGAGTATTTCGAGCATCTGGTGAAGATTTATTCCGAAGGCAAAGGCTCGATGCGCATTCGTGCCAAATGGGAAGTCGAAAAACTCAGCCACGGGCTGTATCAGATCGTCGTGACCGAGATTCCCTATCAGATTCAGAAATCGAGGCTGATCGAGCGCATCGCCGATTTGTACCGTGCGAAAAAACTGCCGTTACTCGCCAATATCCAGGATGAATCGGCTGAGGATATCCGTATTGTGCTTGAGCCGAAGAATCGCTCGGTCGATCCGGAACTGCTGATGGAATCGCTGTTCAAGGTCACCGATCTGGAGACGCGATTCAACATGAATCTGAATGTATTGCGTGCCGATGGTGTGCCACAGGTGATGGATCTGCGCGAGATTCTGCAATCCTATCTTGATCACCGTCATGAAGTGCTGGTGCGCCGTACCAACTACCGGCTGGAGAAAATCGCCCGTCGTCTGGAGATTCTTGATGGCCTGCTGATCTGTTATCTCAATCTCGATGAGGTGATCCGCATTATCCGCGAGGAAGACGATGCCAAGGCGGAGTTGATGAAGGCGTTTTCACTGACCGAGGTGCAGGTCGAGGCGATTCTGAATATGCGTCTGCGGCAGTTGCGCAAGCTGGAAGAAATGGAAATCAAAAAAGAGCATAAGGCGCTCAAGTCCGAACAAAAGGAACTTAAAACGTTGCTGAAAGATGAATCGCTGCGTTGGAGTAAAATTTCCGATGAAATCAGGGCGGTCAGGAAACGTTTCGGGCCAGGCAGCGAATTCGGCGCACGCCGCAGCGATTTCGACGAAGCGCCGGACGATAAGAAAGTGATTTCCATCGAAGCCTTCATCGAAAAGGAACCGATTACGATCGTTTGTTCCAAGCTGGGGTGGGTGCGCGCCTTCAAAGGGCATTATGACGAATTGCCGGACTTGAAATTCAAGGAAGGCGACGGCCCGGCTTTCCAGATGAAAGCACGTACGACGGATAAGCTGATTGTGTTCGGCTCGGACGGGCGCTTTTACACCATCAATTGCGACAAGCTGCCCTCGGCCAAGGGGCATGGCGAGCCGATCCGCCTGATGATCGACCTCGATCAGCGTGAGCAGATCGTCGATATGCTGGTGCATGCGCCAGGCGAAACGAACCGCCAACTGCTGGTGGCATCATCGATCGGCAAAGGCTTTGTTATTGATGAAGAGGATGTGATTGCCCAGACCAAAGGCGGGAAGAATATTCTCAACCCTGGCAAGGGCAAGGCTATCGCCTGCCGGATGGTTGAGGGCGATCATGTCGCGGTGATCGGCACGCATCGCAAACTGCTCGTCTTCCCGATCGACCAGATCCCGCCGATGAAACGCGGGCAGGGGGTGACGCTGCAGAAATACAAGGATGCGGCCTTATCCGACATCAAGGTCTTTAAAATGGAAGAAGGCTTAAGCTGGAAAGTCGGTGAACGCACCCGCCTGGAAGAAGACATGATACCCTGGCTCGGTACGCGTGCCAGTGTCGGCAAGCTGCCGCCGGTCGGATTCCCGCGGACCAATAAGTTCGGGGTGTATTAATCCGCCTTTGCGACAATGCGCGATTTGGGAAAAGTAATCGTGATGTGCGCGGTTTCATGTTCGCGCCGGATATCGATCCTGCCTTCGTGAATAGCGACCAGTAGACGGCTGAGCGCCATCCCCAGCCCGGCGGTTTCGTGGAAGATATCCTGTCCGGCATGCTGAATGGTAGGCACTGGAATATTCCTGGCCGTATAGTTGAAATGGATCAGCATGCTTCCCTGTTTATTAATCTCGGCAGACAGACGGATCACCTGCTGAGAGGTCATATCGATGGCGGCATTGGTCATCAGGCTTAAAAACAGTTGATGCAGATGGGGTTCATCGGCCAGGACCGGCGGCAGGCTTTCATCCATATCGGCAATTACCTGGATATTCTGAAATCCACGCGTTTCATGGAAGGAGCGGACTGCTTTTTGTATGATGAAATCAATGTCCACTGACGATTCATTCAGGCTCATCAGTGCATTTTCCGCTTCTGAGAGTGCTTTGATATCCTTGATGAGGTGGAGTGTCAGATTGGTTTGATGATGTATTTCGCTCAGCAACTCCCTGAGCGACTCAGACGTGTTTTTGCCTTCCACCAATTCGGTCAGGGCAGCTTCAGTGAAAGACTGCACATGGGTGATGGGAGCTTCCAACTCCCGCCCGACTTCGCGAAAGAATTCGGCTTTAACTTTGCTGGTGATGCGGGCAGATTCCTTGATTTTTTGCAGTTCGCTGATTTTATGCTGCAACTCGCGTTGCACGCGGCGGCGTTCCGACAGATAGTCCGACAATTTGCGCACATTAACCAACAAATTTTCGATTTCAGCCGCGCCGACAATTTTCCAGTCCGCTTCCGCGGTTTCATTATCGAGCAGCGATTGTGTATGGTCGGTGAGCAGGGCAACAGGGTAAAGCACATATTGACGCATAATCCATAAAATCGCCAGCAGCAGGGCGGCAGCCACGGCGATTTGCGTCAGGCGCGGATGGAGAATGTCAAAAAAACGGTCATTGGCGGCATCGATATCATAGCCGGTCAGCAATATCAGCGGATACATCGAGGAATGATCATAGCGGCGGTGCATGGTCAGTGTATTCCAGAAATCGGGCCTGTCGTAGTAACCGCCTTCCTGTTCGCTGATTTTCATTTCCAGCAACTGGCGGATGGAAAAATGATCGTCATAAAAGGTGGCATAATCGGTATCAGCAATCAGTTTGGTATAGGCAGTGGTGGTAATACCATGATAGATATGATCATTCTCGGCGACGGACTGGTTGATCCGTTCGATCAGCGCTTCCAGATTCAGGCTGAGTACGGCCGCGCCGATAAATCGGTTGGCGGTATCGGTCAGACCGATACTGAAAGGGATAACCTGCCGGTTGGTCAACCGGCCCGTTACAGCCACATTCATATGTACCTTCCACGGCGACAATATGGCGCGTTTCATATAGCCGCGATCAGACACGTCGATTTCGCGTGAGGTGGTGCCCTCAAGCGAACTGGTCACGATATGCTGCGCATCATCGATCCAGAATAACTGCTGTTCCCGCATTTGCGAGGCATCGGCAGTATTGCGCAGGATATCCTTGATGACATCGGGGTTACGATAGTCTGCCCGACGGATACGCTCGGCCACGGATTCCAGCAGATAGGTGGCGGCTTCCAGTTCGACGATAAGCGCGCGGTCAATCTTGAGACTATGATTTTCCAGCGCCGTGCTGATATATTCGCCATGTTCTTCATAGCTTTGATAACCGATCCACAATACCGCCAGCAGTGAAACGAAAATAATCAGAATGGTGAGGACAATAAAATCCCGATAGATCGAAGGCTGTGTCTGGAAGCGCTGCATGAAGTTCATTTATAGGCACAAATACGAAGCCCGTCACGGATTAAATGAGTGATTGCCGGTGTCAGCACGATGCAGAGTGTGTTTCCCTTAAAGCTATACATCTCTGAAAGGGTTAGGTTCTACTCTATAAGAAGGAGGTATTTTAGGTATGTCAGGCGGTGTTAGATTGCCCAGAGGGGTGTCAGGCACATCTGAACACATATAAGGTGCTGCCATATGCCCTACGACATATGCACTTCCTACGCCCGCAACGGCTCCGGTGGTGGCTCCCATAAAAGTGCCAACTCCTGGTACAAAAGAGCCAATTGCTGCACCAATTGCTGTACCTCCGATCGCACCAACATCGGATATAAAACCTCTTGCTTTCTGTTCGCATACATCTCTTTGAGTTGTGCCGCGTAAAGATGGATGTATCTCAGCCACTAGCTACTACTCCCCTTAATCTAGCTCATTAAATGAAATATAAAGTATAATTGAATCAACAAAGTGACAAATGAATGAAGCTTTTGTGACAATATCTGATTGACGGGAGTATTTAAGTGCTTACGCGCTCCATTTCCGGTTCATCTGCCTGACGTTCCACCTTCTCAGCGTCGCGGATGGTGGTTTTTGGACAGTCTGTATCCGGCAATGTGGCAAATTTACTGGCATGGACGGTGGGATCGAGGGTCAGTTGCGATTCCGGCGCTTTATCATCGGAGTGATGGTAGGTGGCCGCCGGTGCCGTCGTATTTGCCTTGCCGGCCGCGATGGATTTGCTGAACAGAAAGGTCATGCTGGCCGCCACCAGACTGTAGAAGATATCCTGAATGGAGAAATCAATAATATTCTGAAAGCGCGTTTTCCCGTCAACCTGTTCAAAAGGGAGTGGATTTTTGGTGGGTGCTGCTGCGCGATTTGCGATGGCTTCTGCCTCCCTGGTTGCGGCGCCCAGACTTTCTTCGGTGGCTTTTACCGTCTCTGGAAGGTGTGTTCGGCTCAGTCGGTGCAGGGCTTCAGCTGCGTTTGCAGAGCTTTGGTCAATCCCTTTCCAGCGGGTGCCAAGTAACCGGTTGATTTGCTTTGTTCCGGCACTGTAAGGCTTGTTAAGCATAAAGTGTGCGCCGAGAATAGGCACAAGTGCATATACGCGCCCTTTTAGGATGCTTTCCCAGCTTTGCTTCGGTTCGTGCTTTTCGATATAATCATGCCGTGCTTTAATCTGCGCTTCTTCTTCCTTGTTGCGTGGTTTATTGAAACGGTCATCCAGCCATTCGACGGTGGGTTTTTTCCTATCCTCCAGCCATTTGATGGGGGCCATCAGAATAAACCCGCCGGACATCAGAAACAGCAATGACAATACGCTACGCGCCTGTCCTCTGGCTTTGCCGATCTCTTCGGCCGTTTTCATCTCGCCTTTGCGGAAAATCACGGTATTCTTGAGCTTGTCCGCCCATTGATTCATTGTTGTCTGGCCGGACAGGTGGTTCATCCAGTCGGTAATGGCCACCGAGATGGCGGCATTGGTAATCCAGCCGATTCCCCAGTAATCAATTGCATTGAATATCTTTTCTCCCCGTGTCAGGGGAGGGGCATTGTCATTCTTATCTGTTGCACCAATTTTCATATACACTCACATACCGGATACACTCCTGTTGCGTATAGGAGTATCCCACTCTGTCAGTGTAGCATGTAAGCGGATAAAAAATATGAAGCTTTTGTGAAGCTTTAAAGGGAGTATAAGGCAAGAAAAAGGCGGTTCCGCCGGAACCGCCTTTGATCTGATAGTGAATGGTTAAACCTGTCTGGACTAGAAGCCCATACCGCCCATACCACCCATATCGCCCATACCGGCAGCAGCAGCTGCTGCGGCAGCGGCAGAGTCCTTATCTTCCGGCTGATCGGCCACCAACGCTTCGGTGGTGATCATCAGACCGGCGACGGATGCCGCATCCTGCAGAGCGGTGCGCACGACCTTGGTCGGATCGATAATACCGGCCTTGATCATGTCAGTATATTCGAGCGTTTGTGCATCGAAACCGAAATTGGTGTCGTCGCTTTCGAGCAATTTACCAGCAACGACCGCACCATCCAGCCCTGCATTTTCTACGATTTGGCGGATCGGGGATTGCAACGCACGACGTACGATGTTGATGCCAGCTTTCTCATCATCATTGGAAGTTTTGAGTTTATCCAATGCACGAGATGCATACAGGAGGGTAACGCCACCGCCAGGCACAATGCCTTCTTCAACGGCTGCACGTGTCGCATGCAGTGCATCATCGACACGGTCTTTGCGCTCCTTCACCTCGACTTCGGTCACACCGCCGACTTTGAGTACCGCCACACCGCCGGCCAGTTTCGCCAGACGCTCCTGCAGCTTCTCCTTGTCATAGTCGGAGGAGGTTTCCTCGATCTGTGACTTGATCTGGCTGCAACGTGCGTCGATGTCAGCTTTTTTGCCGGCACCGTCGACGATGGTGGTATCTTCTTTGGTAATCACCACTTTCTTGGCCTTACCCAGTTGATCCAGTGTTACGCCTTCGAGCTTGATGCCGAGATCTTCACTGATGAGCTGACCGTTGGTCAGAATTGCGATATCTTCGAGCATGGCCTTGCGGCGATCACCGAAACCGGGCGCTTTGACCGCAGCGACTTTCAACCCGCCACGCAGCTTATTGACCACCAGGGTCGCCAGCGCTTCGCCTTCGACATCTTCAGCGATGATCAGCAGAGGACGTTGCTGTTGTACCACGGCTTCCAGCAACGGCAACAACGGTTGCAGGCCGGACAGCTTGCTTTCAAACATCAGGATGAACGGATTTTCCAGCTCCACCGACATTTTGTCAGAATTGGTGACGAAGTAAGGTGACAGATAGCCACGGTCGAACTGCATACCTTCGACGGTATCCAGCTCAAACGCCATGCCTTTGGCTTCCTCGACGGTGATCACGCCTTCCTGGCCGACTTTTTCCATGGCTTCGGCGATTTTGTCGCCGATTTCCTTGTCGCCATTGGAAGAGATGGTGCCGACCTGGGCGATCTCAGCCTTGCCTTTGACGGCTTTGCTTTTCTTTTGTGTGGCGTCAACCACGGCTTCGACGGCTTTTTCGATACCGCGCTTCAGGTCCATCGGGTTGAGGCCGGCGGCGACGGCTTTTGAGCCTTCGCGCAGGATGGCTTGAGCCAGCACGGTGGCGGTGGTGGTACCATCACCGGCGAGATCGTTGGTCTTGCTGGCAACTTCGCGCAGCATCTGCGCGCCGACATTTTCCAGCTTGTCGCTTAAGGTGATTTCCTTGGCAACCGTTACACCGTCTTTGGTGATGCGCGGAGCGCCGTAGGATTTGTCGATGACGACGTTACGGCCTTTCGGACCGAGGGTTACCTTGACCGCATTGGCCAGGGTATCGACGCCCTTCAGCATTTTGCTGCGAGCATCAGTATCGAATTTAATTTCCTTGGCAGCCATAGAAGCTGTGCCTCCTTAAAGAGAATTCGGAAGAGTTACGCAGCCTTGGCGGCAGCCGAATCCTCGATGATCCCC
>JANQJY010000022.1 GCA_028281385.1 Rickettsiales bacterium
CTGAACGAGCATTCAGTCCGATAGCCCATCATTCTGAAGGAGTGTTAGCGACTGAAGAATCTAAGCGATTCTTCGCATGCGCTCGACATGACGGGTTCAGCCTGGTGGAATTAAGTATCGTCCTCGTCATCCTTGGCCTGTTGACAGGCGGTATCCTCACTGGCCGTGCCCTCATTGAAAGCGCCGAGACAAAGCGGGTAATTTCACAGATGGAAGAAATGGTAACAGCTTACAGAACATTTGAAATGCGGTTTCTCTGTTTACCGGGTGATTGTAGAAATGCCAGCCAGTTTGGCCTCGGCCCTGATGGTGATGGGGACGGGCTATTAAATGGGATGTATAATACCCAACATGGGTTTGAGATTCGCAAAATAAAAGGACATCCTACGTGGAGTGCTTATGCCTGGCTACGGTTTGACGACCTGACAAACCATGAATTACAACCTTTTTTTGTACATCTTGCTAATGCCGGGCTGATCAAGGGCAGTTATGACGAAATACAGGCACAGCCATATACCACAGCCGATATACAGACTATCTTACCCAAACTTGCCAACGACCGGGGCTTCATTCTGCCATTTTCCTATAATGGGAGAACCTACATTCGCACGGGCATCACACAAGCAGATAATGGCAAGAATTTTGAGTATCGTATTGGAGCATTACGCTCTTTGCAGCTATATTCCATTACTAGAAAGCTTGGCTCAAAGCCAATTATCGATGCAGATGAAGGATGGCATTATCCACTGGCATTAGAAGCAAAGCAGCGCATTGTACCCATGGGTTATACATCTAACACTGGTTCTGCTTATCTGGCGAGTATATTTGTGCATCCACAGGTTGCCGACCATGGCAAATCCCCTTGTGTGAATCCGACGACTGGTGAATTCAGCGCAGATAACGAATGGTCATGTAATTTTCTGTGGCAAATCAATTAAGTCGTGTTGACATTTTGACATTCATTTTAGCGGAAATATATTCGCTGCTGAAATATTTGATAAAATTAACGCTTTGTTTACGAAGCTATGCTATCAGTATAAAAGCAAGGTAGACTAAATTATGCACATAAATGTGACAGGTTACCCCCCCCCCCTCCCCGCTAAACGGGCATTCAGTCCGATAGCCCGTCATTCTGAAGGACTGCGAGCGCAGCGCGGCAGGACTGAAGAATCTCATACAAGATTCTTCGCATACGCTCAGGATAACGGATTTAGTTTGGTCGAACTCTCCATCGTGCTGGTCATTCTCGGTCTGCTCACTGGTGGTATTCTGACAGGACAGAATTTGATTCGGGCGGCAGAGTTGCGGAGTGTGACCACCGAGTTCCAAGCCCTTCAAACCGCTGCAATGACTTTCCGTGACAAGTATTTCGCCTTGCCCGGCGACATGACCAATGCAGAGACTTTTTGGGGAAGCATGACTAATTGTGGTGCTGCCAGCCCAAGTGGTACAGGTACTCAGACTTGTAACGGGGATGGGGATGGCGTGATTGCTTTAGCTCCTGCAGCACAGACAGGAGAAAATCATACCTTTTGGCAACAGCTTTCCAATGCAAATTTATTAGAGGGAAGTTATAGTGGAATTTCTGGTCCATCAGGTGAATATATTTCAGGGGTAAACGTACCAAAATCAAGGCTAGGTAACAACGCATTATGGGCAGTTGCATGGTATGGCCCCAGATTTTCTCATCCGGATGATTTTGATGGAAATTATCGTAATGTTTTTGCACTCAGGAATAATAATGATTCACCGGGACCCGGTATTAACGCTGGGGTATTAACTACGGAAGAAGCATGGAACATCGATACGAAGATAGATGATGGCTTCCCTGGACAAGGTAATGTTAGAGCAAGAAAAACAAGTAAAGTGCCCGGATGTGTATCGAGTGATGATGCTGTCACTGCCGCATATGTACTAAATAATAATAATGTAGTTTGTGTATTAAATTTCGAATCTGGTTCTTAATGTGAACAACGGACTCTGACAGAAACGAGCGGAGCTAGAACAAGCTAAAATCCTATGATTTACGCGGCATTGAGGGCAGATACTCTTGGAAGTAGAAGTGGAGCGGGTAGCGGGAATGTACTCGCTACGCCCGCCTGCGCGGTGCTTCGGCGCGGCTTGCTGCGTAGCAAACGCTAGGCTCGTTCTGCATTTACATTTGAACTCACCAAGCTTTTTGTGAACCCGGGACGCGCGCGCTCATCCCAACCATCCTTCCAGAAACACCCCACCTGAAGGTGGCCTGTTCCTGGAGCGGGTAGCGGGAATCGAACCCGCATATTTAGCTTGGAAGGCTAATGTTCTACCATTGAACTATACCCGCACGCCTTACCGGGGAGCTATGCTTATACGCCGAGTGATTCGCTTCTGTCAATGCACGGATACCCCCTCTGCATACATGGCAGAGTTAATGCGTCACCGCGTTATCACTATCATTCGATACGGCATAAATCTGCGCGGCGGCTTTGAGCGTATCAAACCGCTCCTGCGTATCGCGTGCTTCCAGCAACGCCTGTTTGTCCTGCGTACTGAACGGCAAATGCATCGCCAGAATATCGATCATCTGATGCGCCGGCAACGCTTTCAGTCCTTCCCAGTCCACCTGTACCGATTCGGCTTCGACCATGGGCGATAAGGCGCTGACAATCTCATCGCCGGTGACCGGGATTTCTTTTGTCTGTCCTTCTTCCAACGGGAGATCACCGGCAAACCCGCTCCAGGACGGGCGGATACGGCGATAGCCATGCTCGGGATCGACCTCTTCGGCCACCTGAAAGCGGCTGACACCCAGCAGATTAATCAGATAGCGTCCGTCGCTGGTTTCTTCAAAGGCAACAATTCGCCCAGCGCAGCCCACCTGATAGGTGTCATAGCCTTCCTCATCCTTCGGCTGGACCAGCCCGATCAACCGGTGCGATGTCGCCAGCGCCGATTCAAACATGGCGATATAGCGCGGCTCAAAAATATTCAGCGGCAGCTTGCAGCCGGGAAACAATATCACCCCCGTCAGCGGAAAAATCGGTAGGATATTCGGCAGTGCCGCCGTCGGGTCTTTTTTCGTTTTAGCCATTCGGTTACTATCGCATCGATGCCATAAAATTCAAGTGGGATTCTTCGCAGGGAGGAGATGGTCTATTAACATAAACGGAAGTATGTACTTAACGAAAGGGGATAACAATAGAGACATTGCCTCATCATGCTCTCATTTTCCATTATTCCCAATAATTGATTAACCCTTTATTAATAAATATGTGCTAGCATAAGATTGATTTTTCGATAAACTTTAGGATAAAGCATCTTAATTCATTCAATTTAGCGCCATGCTGTCGTTATAGGAGGAACACATGATAAAATGGTCTTTCCACTCTGTTCTGGTAATACTTACCTTATGTGTGTTCCCTGTAAGCGCCCTATCTATCGACTCCCAAAAACATGAACTCGATTTCGTGATGGCTCATAAACCTGATAACGGCGATAACAGAATGCTTATCAGCGAGTTCTCACAACGCGTATATGATCGAACAGGCGGGCAGGTTAAAATCAACCCGATCATGCCAAATAAAATGCGTGAGGGGCAGGTTAGAAACGGTCAGAATATTGTGGCTTTCAACCATATCTATTCCGGTGAAGTAGAGATGGGCCAGATATCTGTTAAAAGATTCTTTTATGTCGCACCGGAAGCTCAGGTAGTTGATATGCCGATGTTGTTTGATAATCACGAACATGTCGCCGAAGTATTGGATGGTGATATCGGTAAGGACATACTGGCCGCAGTGTATAAGGGTTCAAACGGTAATTTACGTGGACTTGGCTTCACTTACAGCGGTGGATTCCGGTGCCTCTATACAACAAAACCTGTGAATTCTCTGAGCGACCTTAAAGGCAAGACCACGCGTTTCCCTGGCCAGACCATGACCAGAGATATGGTCGATTATTTGGGAATGAAAACGACTCATACACTCATTGAATCTGCAAGTTGGCGCAATAGTTTGAAAAATAAAACTCTTGAGGTGGAAGAAGCTGAATTGATCCGTCTTGCAACCTATGAAAAGAAATATCCGGAGTTTACCTCCATGATAGATACTGTATTGGAAACCAATCATAATCTCTATCTGACTATTCTAACCATCAATGGCAAGGTTTACGATCGGCTAAGCAAAGAGCAACAGCAAATACTCGATGAAGAGGCGTATAATCTGGCCCTGAAAGAGCGCGAGCTGTCCATCAGGCAGGCAGAGGAAACGAAAGAACGCTTTCAGAAAGAATATGGCATCAAGTTCGTCACATTATCCGATGAAGATCAGCAGCTTCTTAGGAAAGTGTCACGCGAAATCTATGCAAAATACGACCACGGTTTAGGAGAGTTGATGCAGGCAATATCCGATATCTCTCCTCACCCTAATTATGCTTCTGTAGAATCCGCAGAGTAAAAGAGGGATAGATACACCCTGATTAATGGAGTTTCACATAGATATGCTCAACATCTCCTGAGCATTCTCTCCTTTCTATTTAATGGTACCTCGGGTCGGACTCGAACCGACACGCCCGTGAAGGCACCGGATTTTGAATCCGGCGCGTCTACCAATTCCGCCACCGAGGCTTACCCTTGTCTTAACCGGTCGGCTGAGGCCGGAGGTTAAGGCCAACATTTCATCGCCGGTCGGCTGAGGACCAAAGGCGATGAATAAAGAAGCCGCATCATACGCACACCCTGTGTACCGTCAATTGCATTTTTTCATTCTCTTTGCCCGGGCGAACCGCTAACATGGTACTATGACACTGTCGTTGAACCATAAGCAGGTTGCTCTCTTCCTCTTTCTCGGCAGCGCGGGGCCGCTTGCTTTTGCGCTGATCTCGCAATATGGCTTCGGACTGTATCCCTGTTATTTATGCATTCTGCAACGTATCCCCTATGCAGCCATTATCCTTCTGGCGGTATTGTGCTGGCTGCTTGGTCACCACAGGCGTTTTCTGACACTCTATCTGCTGACCGCCATTCTCCTGTGGCTCGCCGATGCTGGCATTGCCTTTTACCATACCGGCGTCGAGCAGGGCTGGATCGAGGCCAGCAGCGGCTGTGCCGCTACCGCCCCTGCAGGCGACAGTCTGGATGATTTGCGCAACGCCATTCTAGACAGTCCCAACGTATCCTGCGCCGATGTTGCCGCTGAATTTCTCGGGGTTTCCATGGCGGCATGGAACGGGTTGCTGGCGCTGTCACTGGCGGTGACAGGTGCATATGTCCTGTATCGAATAAGAAAGGACCTAAGATGACCTCACGTCCCATCCCCGGCGATAAGTCACAGGAAGCGCTGATGGATGAAATGATCCGTGTCGATCATGCCGGTGAGATCGGCGCACGGCAGATTTATGCCGGACAGCTCGCCATTCTGGGCAAGGATGAATGCGCACCGGTATTAAAAGAAATGGCCGAACAGGAAACCAGACATTTAGAGGCATTCGAACAGTTAATGCGCGAGCGCAAAACCCGCCCCACCGCATTGCTTCCCTTCTGGAAAGCCACCGGATTCGCCCTCGGCGCTGGCACCGCACTCATGGGTAAAAAGGCGGCGATGGCCTGTACGGTGGCGGTCGAAACCGTCATCGCCGAACATTATGCCGAACAGATCGACGCGCTCGATGAGACAGAAAAAGACCTTAAACGCACCTTGACACAATTCCGTCAGGAAGAGCAGGAACATCATGATATCGGCATCGCACATGACGCCGAACAGGCACCGTTTTATAATGCGATGAGCGGCCTGATCAAACGCGGCTGCCGCACCGCCATCTGGATCGCCAAACGGATCTAAGCCTTAAACCATGCTGTCCTGTTTGTGCACCGCACACAGCTAAATGCTTTACGGATAAGTCTTTTTTTGCTATCCTTTACCCGCTCAACAGCAGCGAGGCAAGCATGAATCAAGAACAACTGACGGACAATGAAGAGCCGAGCATCGGGGAAGTCATCAACGATCCCATCGTCAAGATGCTGATGAAAAAGGACGGGGTGAAGCGCGAATCACTAATGCCGATTTTAGCGCAAATTGCACAGGAAATGGACGCAAAAGCCTCTTAGCGCTAATGATTTAAGGGACAGTCTGGATCTTCATAAAAACTTCAAATTTTATCTATTACGCCCTGTTATAATAAAAGGGTGAAGAAAACATTGATCATATTGACGATTCTCATGTCTGTCGCGGCCTGCCGCCCGCTGTCGCTCTACTGGGTCGGCCCAAGCGGTCCACGGGAATACCGCCTCGGCTGGGAAGACGGCTGCGACACCGGCATCTCCGCACAGGGGAGCAGCATTCACAAAATGATGTATGGCTTTAAAAAACGCCCTGAAATGGGCAATAACGAACTGTATAAACAGGCTTGGAACGAGGGCTTCACCTATTGCCGTTTCACCATCGCCCGCGACGGTGGCGACTTCTTCTAACAGCTAAAATAACCTGCAAAATTAACGAATTTTTTACAAAGATATGCTATCTATATTTCTATAAGGAGAATCTATCATGCGCATGAACAATATCCCCCCCCCCCCCACTGAACGAGCGTTCAGCTTAGTCGAATTAA
>JANQJY010000064.1 GCA_028281385.1 Rickettsiales bacterium
TACCGGAGGCACAGGCGGTACGGGTGGTACCGGAGGCACAGGCGGTACGGGTGGTACCGGAGGCACAGGCGGTACGCCTGATCCATGCACCCAGGCTCCTTCAACACGCATTCAAGGCACACTCAGTCCGCTTCAATGTGGTGCCCTGGTCGAATTGGAAAATGTGCTGACGACGGTAAACGCCGGCGCAACGGCTGTCGGCATTGTCAAAGACGGAGAATCGGCATTTCACCTGTTCAACAAAGCCGGTACGCGTTTCAGATATGATACTAGCATCACATTCCCCCCGTATTTCTGTGAACTGGACGGTGCACAAATCCGAAAAACGAACGTGCGGCCTGTCAACCAGTTCGTTTCTCTGGCAAACGGTACCCCGCGCGTTGTTATATCGGTACGTATTGGCAACGAAACCGGGCCTTCCAATACGGAGTTTATTACCCTCAGGCGCAATGGTGCGCGCTTCACCGCACCATTGCCTGAGCCACGTTACTTTGAACAACAAGGAGCCCAACGCCCGGTTGACGATCAATGTATTCGCCGTGAAAAATTATTGTCTGCCATGCCGTCAAATTTCGGGGAAATGCGCTTCAAACTGCTGCAATATAATTTCCCGGATAATCGCTTTCTCTATCCGGAAAGTGAGCAATGCCGCATGCATATGCTCTGCGCCAATACCAACCAAATGCAGCTCTATCTTGCAGAACAGAGTAATTTAAACATTTACGAACTCGTCGGAAAAGACGATATATTCATTACCCATGTGGTAGAGGCGTCTTCTCAGTCCTCCCTTCCCGTCAACCTGCAGCAGGAAGCATTGTATGGACACCGTTTATACGCCAATTTTGATGAATATTCCTTACCCTCCGGTGCGGCGTTACTGTATAATGAAAATAATATTCTGCGGTATATTAAGTTAAATGATCCCGGTCGTTTCCGTATTTATGATAACGGTGCCGTCTACTTGCTGGATGGCGGTTGGGTAGAATCCATTGGCGGGAATATCCTGCGGGAGATTGATCCGATGGGAGGCGTTCGTTTCCCCGCAGATAAACCGATTACGGCACTGTCCAACGGAACGATTATTCTGAAAGGCGGGATGCTGTTGCCTGCCCGTATGGGTGGCGAGGTGCGCTTTCCGGTCGGGCCTTAGGCTGCATTTTGTTCGAAATAATTATTGGCTGATGCCAGCCCCTGCGGATCACCGACATGCAACCAGTCGCCGTCATGCACCATGCCTTTTATTTTTCCATATAATGCCGGATCATTGAGGTAACGGTCATACATCCGATTCATCGAAAATGCTCCGGATGGACAGTCGGTAAATATCCCTAAGCGCAACAGTTGGACGCCAGTAAAGACATAGGGCGCTGTGTCTTGTTCTCCCCGCCTGCGTAACCGGCCATTCTCTTCCAGAAAAAAATCACCTGGTCCGTCAAATCCGATTGCTCTCTCACGCGGATGCAGCAACAGCAGCATATCCGGCGCAGTCTGTTCCCACCGCTGCTCCATGGCCTGCAACGTTCCATAGTCCGGATCGACCAGGATAGTGTCGCTGTTCATCACCCAGAATGCTGCATCACCCAATAGCGGCAATGCGTTGGCAATCCCTCCTCCTGTTTCCAGTGGCGTATCCTCTTTGGACAGTCGGATGCTTTGTCTGCCCAAAAAATACTCCTCCATCCTCTCAGCAAGGTAGCTGATATTGATGACGAGGTGATCAACACCCATCCCCTGCAGATTGTCGATCGCATATTCGATCAATGGCCTGCCGGCGACTTCGACCAGCGGCTTCGGCACACTGTCGGTGATGGGCCGCAAACGCTTGCCATAACCTGCCGCCAGAATCATGCCGTGCGTGATGGTCATGGCGAGATCACCCCGCGATGCTCTGCGGGAATATGTTCGTCCAGCCACTGTTTCAGCGGTGTCAGCACCGGATGCGTCACATCACGTTCCAGATGTCCCCAGACACGCGGCAGACAGGTCAGATAATGCGGTTTGTGGTCGCGTATGCACAGCCGCATAAAAATGCCGATAATCTTACAGTTACGCTGTGCCCCTAACAGCGCATAACGCTGTATGAAATCATCCCTGTCCTCCCCCGAGTCTTCGATATAGCGCGCCAACACAGCTCCCACCGTTTCCGCCGCAATATCACGCCGCGCATCTTCCAGCAGCGACACCAGATCATAGGCCGTATCGCCTTTCAGCGCATCCTGAAAATCCAGCTGCCCGACCCGGTCTGTCTCGTCACGATCTGCCAGCCACATCAGATTATCGGCATGAAAGTCCCGATGGACAAAATGCTTCATGTGCGGGGGGTATTCCGTTAACAGGCGGTCCCACAGGTGGTTATAGTCTTCAGCACATCCGGCCAGTTGATCTTTTGCCATCACTTGCGGTAAAAACCATTCGCTAAACAGCATGGCTTCACGCATCAGAGTCGCGTGATCATATAGCGGAAGTGCTGCCGGTGTGATGTCCCGATAGGCCAGCAACACCTCATTCGCTGCACGATACAGGCTGCCTTCCTGCTCGGGGTGATCCTGAAGATAGCGCGTAAACGACACATCACCCAAATCTTTCAGTAACAGAAACCCCTGAGCTTCATCGGCATATACGATGCCGGGCACCTGAAAACCCTGTGCTTCCAATAAACGGCTCACCGTGACGAATGGGCGCACATCCTCCTGCGGCGGCGGTGCATCCATCAGAACCGCCTGCTTTCCTTCATGCGTCACACGTTCATATGTCCTAAATGAAGCATCGCCGGCAATACACGTCCGCGCCGCGCCGGACCAGCCGGCAGCCGCCAGGAACGCATCCGCATCACGCAGGGGCCTGGTGGTCGTAGCCTGCATACAGCCCTGCCTCCTCTATCCGCTGTCTGACCTGCGGCGATGGCACCTCCAGAATCAGATCACGCCCCTGTGAGCTTTCACCAAACTCAATAACGATGGAAATGCGCTCCTGTGGTAGCTTTTCGAGAATAATTTCCGGCCATTCAATCACCGTCACCCCTGCCTCCAACGCGTCTTCCATACCCAGCTCGTCCAATTCTGATACATCTTCAATACGGTACAGATCAAAATGCCATAATGTTGCCAACGAGCGGTCCTCCAGCATCACTTCATAACTTTGCGACAGGTTGAAGGTCGGGCTGGTCACACCAATCTCCTTATCCGTCAACTGATTAATAAGCGCCCGTGTGAAGGTGGTCTTCCCGGCTCCCAGATCGCCCTGAAGGGTAATGCAATCACCAACCTTCACTATTGCTGCCAGCGAGGCGGCATAGGCCTGCATTTCTCCGATAGAGTTGATATGTATTCCTTTCAGTGCGCTCACGCATCACGCTCATCAAGCCATGCCATCTGGATGGCCTCTAAAATCTTTTCATTGCAACCATTTGGATCATCATCAAACCCGTCAAGCCCTGTGACCCACTCACGCAGATCGGTAAATCGCAGATTGACATTATCCACTTCGGGGTATTTTTCCTCCAGTTCGATGGCTATGTCTTGAATATCAATCCATTTCATGGCATAAATCCTTACGTAAAAAAACCGGCTGATGTTAACCATGTGTTAAACATTGTCGCCTAATGTAATTATTCACCTTGTCACACACAAGGCTTTTGAATAAGACGGAAGAATAAAACGCACAGAAGGGAGCCGCCCATGGCAATAGATAAGAACATGAATGTCCTCATCGTCGATGACTACAAGACAATGCTGCGTATCATTAAAAACTTGTTGAAACAGCTGGGGATGGAAAATGTGGATGAAGCGACAGATGGCACCATGGCCTTCGAAAAAGCGCAGGAAAAAGAGTATGGGCTGATTATCTCAGACTGGAATATGGAGCCGATGTCCGGCTATGAATTGCTGAAAAAAATCCGTTCTGACGAGAAAAACAAGGCTCTGCCTTTTATCATGATCACCGCGGAAAGCAAAACCGATAACGTCGTGGCGGCAAAACAGGCCGGCGTCAGCAACTATATCGTAAAACCGTTTAATGCTGATACATTGAAGCAAAAAATTGAAGCCGTTTTCGGCGATACACTGTAAAAAATAGGCATGGGACATTCCTCTGCCAGCAGGAGCACTACCGTGGGCGACACACAAGCAAAAATCGGCAATTCTCTGCTTAAAAGTCTTATTTCTCTGCGTGAGGAAAAAGGCGAACTCCTGATTGAGGATGTCGGTGCAATGCTTGAAGAGATGGCCTCTTCATTAAGTTCCGACGCAGCGCATGATGTGTTCCTGCGCAGCGAAATCGAAAAAATGGCGGATTATATCGTCAAGGCTAAAAGCGAGATTATCGCCATGGTACCGGACGAAGAAGTGGAAGGCCCGGAAAACCTCAGCCTTGCCAGTTCCGAATTGAACGAGGTCGTCAAGGCGACGGAAGATGCCACCAATACCATTATGGATGCCGCCGATGCCATTCAGGATGCGGCAGGCCATATCGACAATGCGGAAGCCAGCTCAAAAATCATGGATAATACTATGAAAATCTATGATGCCTGTTCATTTCAGGACATTACCGGCCAGCGTATCAACAAGGTGCTGCGTACGCTGGAACAGGTTGAATACCGCGTCATGAACCTGATCAAGCTGTTTGGCGGCAATCTGCCCGAAGGTTATGAAGTGCCAGAAGGGCTTAAAAAAGGCGACCGGCCGGATGAAGCGCTGATGCGCGGACCGCAACTGGCCAAAGACACCCCGTCACAGGACGATATTGACAAGCTGTTTGATAGCCTGGAATAGGCACTTTTCCCTTCATTTATCCCCAGAAATGCACGGCATTTGCGCGGATTGGCGCATTATCTGTTTGAAGCCTACAGTAAAATGCGGTAATACCAATATAAAATGAAGGGAGTGTATGCTGAAACACCGGCCAATGTGTGTGTGTCTTATCGTTGCATTGATATGGATGTGCAGCGTTACCTCTGCATCCGCCGCGCTGACTCCCAAAATCAACGCCAAACAGATTCGTGATTTCGGTCGTATTACCTTCAGCTGGCCGGAAAGGGTCCGCTTTAAAGTCAATTCCAGCGGCAATACCGTCACACTCACCTTCAATAAACCGGCCAATATCGACCTGAGCGCCGTCAGGCGCGGCCTTTCTCCCTATGTCATCGGCAGCTCGGTCTCCAATGATGGCACCAGAGTCACGCTGACACTCAATCATGATTATAATATCCGTCATTTTATGAGCGGAAACGCCAATGGCATCGATATCCTGTCGCTGAAAAAGCAAGGATCTGTCACACCTCAACCGCCGGCACCAACACCCAAACCGCTACGCCCTGCGGAAACGGCTTCCAAACCAAAAGACTTAGGGTTCATTCCGCCGATTTCCCCGCAAAAACCGGCAAGGGCGCAGGCACCACCCAAAGAGATACCTGCTGCAGATATCACCGTCGCAGCCGTCACGCCTCCTCCCTCCTCCCCTCCTGTGGCTAACGCTGAGGTGGAAGAAGAACCCGCCACACCGATCCCAACTCCTCCGGCGGTCGCGGCAGAGATAACAGAGCCCTCCATTGAGACAACCGCGCCCTCTTCTCCTGCGGAACCGGATCTGGCCGCAGAAGACACCGAAGCCTCCTCCGCACCGATAGAGACAGTATCCATTGAAGACATACCGGCACCCCCTGCCATTTCCGAAGAGATGGTTTCAGTACCGGCTGAATCGGCGGATGCCCCCCCGGATTTTTCCGAATTCGCTGAAAGTGAAGAAGAGTCCGACTATCTTGATCCGGAGACTGCTTCCGCTGATTCCACAGACACGGCGCACGATTCACACGGCCCATTCATTGTCACTGCCAAGCCCACTCCCAGCGGCGCGGTGATCAACTTCCCCTGGCGCTATCGCGTGGGCGCCGCCGCCTTTTTCAGACAGGACGATCTGTGGGTGATTTTCAATGCCAGAGAAGATATCAATACCACCCTGCTGGAAAGTATTTTGCCAGCGGCCGTCTCCCGGGTCGACATGCTGGATATCCCCGGACATACCGTGCTGAGAATGGAAACCGACGGCACGTTTTCGGCAAAAATGGTCAAGACGGAAGGCGTCGTCAATGAATGGCAGCTGACATTGTCGACACATCGTAAAATCCCGACCTATCCGATTATGATGCAGCTCAGACCCGATGCAAAAACGCCGAATGCCTATGTACCGGTACTTGAATATGGTGAGCCGCTGACTATTACCGATCCGGTCATTGGCGACGATATCATCGTCACTCCTTTCTACCGCAGCAGCACCGGCATTTACCCGACACGGAACTTTGTGGAATTCACCGCGCTGGAGACCGCACAGGGCATGGCGATCATCAAAAAGGCGGACCGGGTACGCGTGACCAAGCTGCGCAACGGCCTGCGCGTGGACCGGAAACAGAAAGGAATCATTCTGTCGAAAACCATGCCAGCTTTGACGCTGGAGGAGTTGGAATCGCTGAAAAATGAATATGCAACACTGTTCCCTTACGAAAAATGGAAGATCGAACCCGGCACACTGGATGAAGCACGTGAAGCGATCGAACAGGATATTATCCGTGCCGGCGGCGTCAGACGCAACAGCTTGCGCCTGAAGCTGGCGCAAATGTTTCTCGGAGAGGGATTGCCACATGAAACCATCGGTCTGCTACAACTGATTCGTCAGACTGATCCGTCCTTTTACAAGGAACGTAACCTTGCCGCGCTCGATGCGGCCGCCCATTTCCTTGCCCACCGCTATAACTCCGCGATCCACCTGTTTAATGAACCGGAGTTGAAGAATATCGAAGAAATCAAATTATGGAAAGAAGCGATGCAGGTATTCCAGAAAAGCCGACCACGCTTTGACTATCTCGATTATTACGACGTCTATATCAAAAAATACCCGCCCAGTATGCGTGAGAAACTCGCCATTCTCGCTACTGATAATTACATCAACCGCCGCAGCTACAAGCGCGCACTTAAAACCCTCGATACATTGAGCGAAACCGGCATTGACCCTTCCTCGATGAAATATGTCGATTATCTGCTCGGTAAAATTTCAGCAGCTAATGGCAACACGGTCGGCGCAGTGACGTTATGGACACCACTGGCCGAACAGGACGAAAACCGATTCGTCCGCGCCCGCGCAGAATATTCACTGGTGACATTGCTATATACCAATGATCAAATATCCATTGATGAAGCCATCAACCGGCTGGACAGGCTGCGCATTGTCTGGCGCGGCGACTCGTTGGAACTCGGCCTGCTCAGCTATCTCGGACAGCTTTACTCCGATAAAGGAGAATATCTGCAGGCCCTTCGTGCCTGGCGTGAGTTAACGCGTCAGTTCCCGACCTCTCCCGTGGCAACCGATACACTGGCGCTCATGTCCAAGACTTTCAACTATCTTTTCGCCGAAGGCGGCGCCGATACCCTGGAACCGCTGGCCGCCTTATCCACCTTCTATGAGTTTCGTGAGCTCACGCCGATCGGAGAAGCCGGCGATGTGATGATTCAGGGACTGGCCGACCGGCTAGCAGGTGTCGATCTGCTGAACCGTGCCGCTGCCCTGTTGGAACATCAGATCAAATTTCGCCAGGAAAAGGCCGCACGTAGTAAGTTGGCTGCGCAGCTAGCCGTTATTTATCTGCTCAATAAGGAACCAGAAAAAGCCTTGAATATTCTGGAACTGACCGGCTACGGAAAAAACGCGCCTGAGTTGGACGATAAGCGTCGCCATCTGACCGCCATGGCGCTAACCGAATTGGACGAGCATGAGCGCGCACTGGAAGTTTTGTTTGACGATCCGTTAGAAACTGCCAAAAAACTTCGCCTCGGCATTTTCTGGAAAACCAAGGACTGGCCGAACATTATCGAGATGGCGGAATATATCCTCAACAGCCGTGACAATGTAACGGCGCCCTTGAACAAGCAAGAGAGCGACACGCTATTGCAATTGGCCATCGCCTATGTGTTCGAGCGCGACAATTTGCAACTGGAGTATCTGCGCAATTATTTTGAACCGCTGCTCCCTGACAGCGCTACGAAAGACATGTTCATGTTCATTACCGATGCCACCGGCCCGATCGATCCTAATGCCTTTGGCGAAGTCGCCAAACAAATCAATAGCATTGAAAGCTTTATGCAAAGTTATCGCGACAAGGTCAGTGAGGGCAGGCTGAGTTCGGTGGTAAATTAGGCAACATTAGGCTCACTTCTGTGACGCCGCTGATTAATCTGATTAAGTGCTTCGCATGGGGCATTGTCAAAAATAGCGATTCCGCCTGTCTTATTCGCATTCTCAATATAGCCCGGCTTGTCTTCCGCTCCCCTCCCTTTATCCAACAACACATCCTGACCACTATCTAAAGGATTTGTACCGTCAATCAATCCGGTATAGGCATTGATCACATCTTCCATCTCTACCCACTTTCCACCCTGATGCTTTAATCTCCAGGCAACGGCTTCTTCCTTGGTATTAAACTCTCCTCTTGCCACTTTTTCATCCAACGGTTTATGCGCCAGTGGCGTATCGATAAAGGCCGGACTGACACTATGCGCTTTAATGTTAAATGGCGCCAAATCAACCGCCATCACCTTGGTCAGACCAATCGTACCATGCATGGCAGCAACATAGGGTGCACGCTCATCCGAACCCACATGGCCATGCACCGATGACGTGTTGATGACATTAGCTATGCCATGCTTTCCTGCTTCTTTCAAATAAGGCAATGCTGCATGCAGTGTATTAAACTTTCCGGTCAGGTTAATGCCCAGCAACAGATTCCACGTCCCAGGTGTCTGGACAGGCTTTGGCTGACCATTTTCACCCACTTCGTCGCCTTCCTGACGTACCAGGGGTGCCTGAATCTGAATCCCGGCATTATTGATCAGAATATCAATTTTACCATGGCCATCGAGTTCGGCTGTAGCATCTGCTACTTTTTGCATTTCCTCTGCATCAGCAACATCGCCAATCGCTACAGAGAATTGTTCCGCCGGATAGTCTTTTAATAACTCAGCTTCCACCTCTGCACGGAATGCCTCCCTGGCTTCCGGCGTTCTTCCGTCATACCCAACAAACATCACCCTGGCGCCACGCTCCAGCAGCTTTGTGCCGACCGCCAGCCCGATACCACTCGTTCCGCCGGTAATCAATGCCGTCTTACCCACCAGATCCTTTGCCATCCTCTATCTCCCCCGGTTTACGATTTCTCGTTCTTGTCGGTGACATCCTTATAGTCCGCATCAATCACATCCGGTGATGACGGGCGGGAAGGTGTATCCTCATTAACAATGCCTTTTTCCGCTAGAAACTTCTTTCCACCGACATAGATCGCAATACCCACGGCAATCGCCAGACCGAGTATCAGCACATAAAAAGAAATCCACAGTAACAGCAACAATATGGCAACAATCAGCGCCGCCTGAATGATCTTTCCAATCGTTGAGCCCATCTTATGTTCCTATACTCCAAAACTGCGGACCAGACTGCCCGCCACCATATACCAGCCATCCACCAATACAAAGAAAATCAGCTTGAAGGGCAGTGAAATCAATACCGGCGGCAACATCATCATCCCCATCGCCATCAAGACCGAAGCTACTAACATATCGATAATCAGAAATGGTACGAACAGCAAAAATCCGATCTCGAAGGCGCGGCGTAGCTCGCTGATCATAAAGGCAGGAATGAGGATCTGATACGGCGTTTCTTCGGCGCTCTCAACCTGGGTATCGGGCGCCATATTCATAAACAGCGCCAGGTCTTTCTCGCGCACATGGCGCAGCATAAAAGTGCGGAACGGTTCCGCCGTCAACTCCATCGCCTGCTCTTCCGAAATGTCTTCCTCAATATAGGGCAAAATTCCGTCTTCATAGGCTTTTTCAAACACCGGCGCCATAATGAACGCCGTCAGAAACAAGGCCAGACTGATCAACACCGCATTGGGCGGGCTTTGCTGTGTGCCCAACGCCGTGCGCAGAAAAGACAATACGATCACAATCCGCGCAAAAGAGGTAACCATGATCAGGATCGACGGCGCCAGACTCAACACCGTCAGCAACAGGATGATCTGGATCAGCCGCGTGGCTGCCGATCCGCCATCGCCCAGATCGAAATCGATCGTCAATGCCTGCGCCGCCGCCATAGACGGCACGGCAATCAATAGTAACGTCATAAGTATCAGGCTGTTTTTCCACGTCATTGCGAGGAAGCCCTCAGGCTGACGAAGCAATCCAAACTGAAACGATGGATTGCCGCGCATTTTCTGCAAAAATGCTCGCAATGACAGACTTCCAAAGCCCTTCTTATGCATCATCTGCATCATTATTTCCCGATACATCTTCAATCGTCTCGATAAGCTGTTCACCAGAAGTCCCTATTAAAATCAGATGTTCCTTGTCATCCCGCTTAATCAATACCAGACGCCGGCGCGGGTCAATCATCAAACTGTCAATGATGTGTAACCTTGAGGATGGCTTAAGCTTATACGTCCATCGCTTCTCAATCCCCACACGCTTTACCAGCCAGGCCACCGCAAAAATCAGCCCGATGACAAACAGCAGCGATACAAAAAAACGGGATAGTTCAACCAATTCCATAACAAGAGAGGTCCTGTTTATTCGTTGTTGTTATCATCAGATCGGGGTACGGACGCGTTCGACTTGCTGTAAGCCTGCGATGCCTTGCGATGCAGGCTGATACCGTTAATCCGCTCACCAATTTCGTCACGATGAGCAATCATGCGCCGCTGCAAACTGTCTAACTGTTCAGACAATGCGCTTAGTTCATCATGATATTTCACTGCCTCTTCCTTCGGCATCGCCTGAACCGATTCGCACAATATCTTTACCTTGTCGTTCAGCCCTTCCAGAGCGAAAGCATCTTCCTGTTCAACCAGTACACCGGCTTCCTCGATATAGGCGTGAATTTCTTGCAAAAGGGCTTTGGCACTCTGTGTCATGATGTCGACTCCGTCGCTGAACTACTGTTCTTATTCTCTTTAGTGTCTTTATGCAGGGTGCAGGCTCTGCGTTGTTTCATACTGGCATTGGCCTTATACACATAAGCGAGGATTTCAGCAACCGCTGCAAACGCCTCCAGCGGAATCGGCGTATCGACATCCAGCAACTCGAGCACATCCACCAGTTCCGCATCTTCCCTGACTTTGACATCATTGGCAAAAGCAACGGTCAGAATCTGCTCGGCCAGCGCACCACGGCCGGTGGCTGAAATGCGCGGAGTTTTATCGACATCCTTGTCATATTCGATGGCAACGGCCTTTGCCATCGCAGACGGTGTAGCAGGCGCAGAAGCCTTCTCACCTTCCACAATATCAACACGCTCCCCTCTGTGCTCATCATCGGCCATACCATCTGGCTAGCATGAATCAGAGGTGTCGTCCAGATCAGGTTATTTATTTCCGATATTATCCGGTGGCGGGTCTTGAAGATCCGGATCAGCAGAGGCGCCCAGCGCTTCGAGCAGATCATCCTCACTTGGTACGGCCTCAGCGGCAGCGATATTCTCATTCATGATCTTATCATACAGTTCTTTGCGCAACACCGTCGCATCGGAAGGGAATTCAAACCCCAGCTTCACGGTTTTGCCGCGCACATCGATCACTTCGAGATGGATGTTATTGTTAATGATGATGGATTCACCAATTTTTCTGGAAAGATACAGCATATGACTACCTACTGGCTATTGTTGTTATCCGCTTTCATCATAGCCAACTTTGGGAAATTTACCAAATTATATCTTGGCAAATGAATGCAAAAGGGCCTATAATATTAAGGTAGCTAGGCAAAAATTGCCTAGTATACAGGGGTATAAAGCTGGCATAAAACTCGCATAGATAAAGTCATGGATTACTCGAATATTACACTGTTTAAAATGATGCAGACCAAGATGGCCTATCATTCCGAGCGTCAGGATGTGCTGTCGGAAAACATCGCCAATCTCGACACGCCGGGCTATAAAGCCAATGATTTGAGGGAGTTGGACTTCAAGCGCTTAGTGCGCAGCTTCACCAACAAACTTAAAATGCACACGACGTCCGAACTGCATAATGGCGGGATCCGCAAGATGACTGATACCTTCCGCGAGGAAAAAGACCGCGACACTTATGAGATCAAACCGGTAAAAAATACCGTGGTACTGGAGGAACAGATGGCCATGGTAGCGGATAACAAGATGCAGCACCAGCTGACCACCAACCTGTATAAAAAGACCAGTAACCTGTTCAAAGTGGCCATTGGTGTCGGACAATAGGAGATAGGGAGAGTTTCACATGCCATCCTCTGATCTGATCAAATCCATGCATATCGCTGCCAGCGGCATGAAAGCCCAGAGCGAGCGTCTGAAAATCGTTTCGCAGAATATCGCCAATGCGGAGTCCGTCGGCACCCGCCCGGGGGAAGACCCGTATCGCAGAAAGGTGCTGACCTTCAAAAACTATCTTGATCGCGGGCTGGAAGCGGAAATGGTCAAGGTCGGCAAACGCGGTGTAGACGACACCCCTTTCCCGAGAACCTACGACCCGACACACCCTGCCGCCAATGACGAGGGCTATGTGCTGTACCCCAATGTCAACACTATGATCGAAATGATGGATATGCGCGAAGCGCGGCGTGGTTATGAAGCAAATATGAATGTGATTGAAGTGTCCAAAGAGATGATCAATCAAACCATCGGTATGTTACGATAACCAATTAAACTAAGGGAGCTAGAACCATGGCAGACGGTATTTCTTTTTCACAGGCGGCATCGGCCTATCGCGATGCGACACGGGTAGCCGAACGAATCATTGAAGAAACCGGCTTAGGCATGGCCAATGAGATCAACACGCAACAATCAAACCGTGTCAATTTCGGTGAACTGGTACAGGAATCGCTGCAACGCTCGCGTGATATCGGCTACAACAACGAGGCAATAAGTGCCAAAGCCATGGCAAATGAAGCAGAACTGCATGAGTTGATTACCACCGTCTCCAATGCGGAGCTAACGCTGAACACAGTCATTGCCGTACGTGACAAAGTGGTCAACGCCTATCAGGAAATCATGCGCATGCCGATTTAGGCTGAGCGTACTCTTTATCGCATGTCATCCCGTGTCGGAGGTCAGTAGACCGACGAGCACGGGATCCATCTATCAGCAAGAGCAATCTATTTAAGGCGAGTCAGCAGACTCGCCGTGTTGTAAAGCTTTGCAAAACAGCCGGTCTCCTGACCGGCTTGATCAATGCGTACTCGGGTGGTGAGATAGATCCCGGATGTGCTGGAAGCGGTCGCGTGAAATGCGGAGCGACAGCGAAAAAATCATGCGATCTTCCTCCTTCGCCAAGGCTACGGCGGACAAGCCTGATCGCTTATACGGGATGACAAATGAAAACAGGTAATGACAGTACATTATTTTTCTCTGGCCAGCACAACGATAACATGATTGACTGCGCCTATGGAACCGCTTGAAGTCATCGATCTTGCCCGGGATGCGCTGTGGACCCTGATCCTCACCGCCACACCCGCTCTCAGCGCCGCCCTGCTGGTGGGCCTGATTATCGCTCTGTTTCAGGCCCTGACACAGATTCAGGAAATGACGCTGACTTTCGTACCGAAGATTATCGCCATCTTCTTCATACTCATTCTGGTGCTGCCCTATATGTTTCAGACATTGAGCGACTTTAACGAACGGCTGATGGAAAAAATCGTCGATCCGAACCGTATTGCCGACCTGCCGATCGATTCCGGCATCGAATCTCCCGCCGATGAAAACCGATAGCGCAACGCGATGACGATCTCGCTGCTGGAATATTTCGTTGTCGGGCAACTCTTTGCATTCATGCTGATTTTTACGCGTATCGGCGCGGCAATCATGCTGCTGCCGGGCATTGGCGCCGCCTATGTCTCCACACGTATCCGCCTGCATCTGGCGCTGGCCATCTCGCTACTGCTGGTGCCGCTGTTTTATGATATCATGCCGCCGATGCCGACCTCGCCTTACGCACTGGCCGTGCTGCTGTCGGCCGAATTTTTCATCGGACTGTTTCTGGGCTCCATTGCGCGGGTGTTGCTGATGACATTACAAACTGCCGGATCAATCATCGCCTATCAGTCATCTCTCGCGCTGGCGACGGTCTTTGACGCCACCCAGGGACAAACCTCGCTGTTCGGTAGCTTTCTGGTCCTGATGGCCACAGTTATGATCTTCGTCATGGATATTCACCATATCATGCTGAGCGGGCTGGCCGACAGCTATACGCTTTTTCCGCCCGGCGACTATCCGATTATGGCGGATATGGCCGATCACTATACTCAGCTGGTATCCAAAACCTTTTCGGTCGCCATTCAGATTTCCTCGGCACATATCGTCTTCGCGCTGATTTTCTACCTCTCCGCCGGTGTCTTATCGCGCATCATGCCGGCGATTCAGGTATTCTTCATTCTGATGCCGGCGCAGATCATGATCAGTTTTTTCCTTCTTCTGGCCGTACTGACCTCACTTATGGTATATTATATGCAGTTCGTGGAAGAGACGTTGCTGAGCTTTATCGGCCTGTAACTGCTAGAGTAAGGATCCGGTCCCATGGCGGAAGAACAGGATAAATCGCAAAAAACCGAAGAAGCCACCCCGAAACGGCTTCAGGAAGCGCTGAAAAAAGGGCAAACCGTCAACTCGCGTGAAGTGAACAGCTTTTTTATGCTGCTCGCCCTTACGTTTCTGATCACCCTGCTCAGCCCCGGCATCATGAGTGATCTGAAACTGCTGTTATCCACCTATGTCACTCGTCCTGATGATTTCCAGCTCGACAAACCGTCTTTTACCCATGAGATGACTGGCTTACTCATTAGCGTACTTAAGCTGATGACCTTGCCGATCGTACTGGCCTTCGCCGCAGTGTTCTTCGCTACCCTGGTACAAAACCGCTTTGTCTTTTCATTGGAGCCGATCAAACCGAAACTGGAAAAAATTTCTGTCATTAAAGGGTTCGGACGGCTCTTCTCACGCCGCTCTCTTGTCGAATTCGTCAAAGGCATTGTCAAAATCAGCATCGTCGGCGCCATCGCCATGGTCGCCATCTGGCCGTATAAGGAACATATGCGGCTGTTGCAGGATGAAACCATTTATGAACTGCTGCGTTTTATCGGTACCGTCGGCGGTCGTATGATGATCGGTATCTGCTGCGTGATGTTTTTCATCGCCATTATCGACTTT
This sequence comes from Rickettsiales bacterium, assembly GCA_028281385.1. GTDB lineage: Bacteria > Pseudomonadota > Alphaproteobacteria > Rickettsiales > UBA3002 > JANQJY01. Next base: position 15,199 of record JANQJY010000064.1, read on the forward strand.
TTGTATCAACGCTTCGAATATCTGGAAAATCTGAAAATGTCCAAACAGGACATCAAGGAAGAACACAAACAACAGGAAGGGGATCCGCTGATCAAGCAGCGTCTGGCACAAATCCGCCGTGACCGACTGCGGCGCAGTATTATGGAAGCCGTGCCGCGTGCCGATGTCGTCATCACCAACCCGACACATTACGCCATCGCCTTAGAGTATGACTCCGACACCATGCGCGCACCGGTTATCTGCGCCATGGGCACAGACAAAGTAGCACAACGTATCCGTGAGTTGGCCGAGGTCAATGAGGTGCCGATCGTGCGCAACCCTCCCCTGGCACGTATACTGTATGATAATGGCGAGGTGGATGAAGAAATCCCGTATGATCAGTATAAAGCCGTGGCCGAAGTCATCAGCTATGTCTATCGCCTGAAAGGCAAAACCGTGCATCAGGGGATTTAGGATATAGGGGTTAGGATATAGGGAATGCGTTCGTTTTGCGAACGCACTCTATCTCGTGCGCCCATAGGTGCACGCAACCACACTAAACCCTAAATCCCAAACCCTAACCTCTTCCTGTGCACACATACTGGCAAAGCATTGCCTTTTTTCATTCGCTGATTCAGACTGACGCTTATGCGACTTTCAGATGACATGTCGGAATTTGTGAATCCGGATTTCGTGCCACGTGCTCATGGCCGTTCCATCCGGACGTTGATTGCTGTTTATGTATTGGCCATTGCCGTCATTTTCGCCATCACCCATTTTAAAGATGCCCTCGGCGGCGATTTCGTGTCGTCTGTATTGGTCACGCTGATTATCGTCTCCATTGCCATTTACACCATCTATACCAAACAGCGCAATGTCGATCTGGTGATGTCGACCGAATTCGAAAATCTGTTATTTGCTGCGGCTGCCTCACTCGGATCGAATTTCTGTATTTTCCTCAAGCGCGACGGGACGGTCATCTATGCCAATGACGGCGCACAGAAAATGTTCCCCCGCCTGGTGAAAGATGAAAGCCGGGCGCTGGATGCATTGCTGGAAGAAGCGCAGGTCAAAAAGGAAGATATTGATCGTATTTTTTCCGCACTGGAACGCGGCAGTAAGGAACGGCTTATTTTTCCGATTACCGATCATAATTATGAGCGGCATGACTTCATTTTGTTCATCGAACCGTTGCGCCGCCCAGTCGGTTATTTTGTGCTGCGTGGCCGACAATATTATCCGGAACGCAAGGGCACCGTCAAAATGCCTAATATGCTACGCTTTACTACCATTGACAAGGTCACACATCTGGTGGCAAATCTGCGCGAAGCCGTCTATATCATCGATGCACGCGGCAAGATTGAATTTGCCAGCCCGAATCTTGATGCCATGCTGGGCTATGAACCAGGAGAACTGATGGAATCGAAACTGACTCTGCAAAAGGTTTTCTATCAGGTCGGCAACGGTCCGATCGGTGAATTCGATATGCGCGATGTGAATGAGGAGGTATTGCTGCAACGTAAAAACGGATCGCTGGTCAAGGTACATTTAACCATGAAGCTGATGAAAGATGCCGAAGATAATATCATCGGCGGTACTGCAACCATTTTAGAATCAGATGCCGGCTAAAGCAGAAAAAAAACTGGCTAATACTCCTGGAATGGGCCTTGAACAATTTATCGCCCTGTCACCACTGGCCATTATTCAACTTGATGATGACGGCATTATCATCAACGCCAATGAGGCATTCCACCGGCTGACACAGGATAAAATTCCTGCCGACAGCAATGCGAAACTGGTCGATTATATCATAGAAAATGACCGGGATGTACTGACGCAACTGCTGAGTCAGGCTGTGAACAGAGAAAATCCGTCCATGCCGCAGTCCTTCACCATCACCTTGGACGACAGCCATTCCATTATCGTGCTGGCCTATGCCACCTGCATGGCACCAGAAGGGAATGACGATAACGAGCTTATTTTGCATTTGATCGACCAGACGGAACAAAAGAATCTTGAGTTGCGCTTTGCACATTCGCAGAAAATGCAGGCCGTCGGGCAGCTGGCTGGCGGTGTTGCGCATGACTTTAACAATCTGCTTACCGCGATGATCGGCTTTTGTGACCTGCTATTGATGCGCCATCCGGCGGGCGATCCGTCCTTTGCTGATATCATGCAGATAAAACAGAATGCCAACCGGGCTGCTAATCTGGTGCGCCAGTTGCTGGCTTTCTCGCGCCGTCAGACACTCCAGCCCAAGGTGATCGACCTCACCGACGTGCTGGCGGAGATTTCCAATCTGATCCGCCGTCTGATCGGTGAGAATATCGAACTGAACATGGTCCATGGCCGCGATCTCGGCATGGTCAAGGCTGATCAGGGACAACTTGAACAGGTCATCATCAATCTGGCAGTCAATGCACGCGACGCCATGAACGACGGCGGATCGCTGACCATCCGTACCTCAAATGTCACGATCTCAGGCCCGCGAGACCTGCCATCCCGTCTCATCACCCCGACGGAAGAAGACGTCATTCAACCGGGCGAGTATGTGTTGGTGGAAGTAGAAGACACCGGTACCGGCATTCCACCTGAGATCATCAGCAACATTTTTGAGCCGTTTTTCTCTACCAAGGAAGTCGGCAGTGGCACCGGCCTCGGTCTATCCACCGTCTACGGCATTATCAAACAGACCGAAGGCTATGTCTATGTCGACAGCAGGCCGAACAAAGGCACCAACTTCCATCTCTATTTCAAACGCCATGAAAAACAGGCCACCACGGAAGAGGCGCATGATGATGAATCACGTGCCACCGATCTGACCGGAAAAGCCACCGTGCTGCTGGTGGAAGATGAAACGCCGGTACGTATTTTCGCCGCACGTGCACTGGGTAACAAAGGCTATGTCGTGCTGGAGGCAGATTGTGGCGAAACCGCCATTGAGGTGTTTGACAATCATGATGGTCATATCGATGTGATTATTACCGACGTCATTATGCCCGGCATGAACGGCCCGGCCATGGTCACGGAAATGGAAAAGCAGTTTCCCGACCGGTTGAAAGACACCGAGGTGATCTTTATCTCAGGCTATGCCGAAGACGCCTTTGTCGACAGCTTCGGTGCCGACCGTGAATTCAACTTTCTGCCCAAACCCTTTACATTGAAACAACTCGCCGCCAAGGTAAAAGAAGTGACACAGGCAAAAAACACGGGGTAACGCCTGTAAAATGCTTGATTTCTCTTGGGTCTGCGCTATACAGAATAATGTATTAATAAACATTAACCCCACCATGTAAGAGGACTGCCATGGACAAGCAAAAAGCCTTGGAAACCGCCTTAAGCCAGATTGAAAAATCCTTCGGCAAAGGCTCGATCATGAAAATGGGCAATCAGGAATCGCTGGAAGTCGAAGCCATTTCGACCGGCTCGGTATCGCTGGATATCGCGCTGGGCGTCGGCGGCATTCCCAAAGGCCGGGTGATAGAGATTTACGGCCCGGAAAGCTCCGGTAAAACGACGCTAACGCTGCATTGCGTCGCCGAAGCCCAGAAGGCGGGCGGCACCTGCGCCTTTATCGATGCCGAACATGCGCTCGATCCGGTCTATGCCAAGAAACTCGGCGTCAATACCGATGAGTTGCTGATCTCACAGCCGGATACCGGCGAACAGGCACTGGAAATCGCCGATACACTGACCCGCAGTGGCGCGGTTGATCTGATTATTATCGACTCGGTCGCCGCACTGGTACCGAAAGCGGAACTGGAAGGCGAGATGGGTGATTCGCATATGGGCCTGCAGGCCCGGCTGATGAGCCAGGCATTGCGCAAACTCACCGCCTCGGTATCGCGTACCCATTGCACGATTATTTTCATCAATCAGATCCGTCAGAAAATCGGCGTGATGTTCGGCAATCCCGAAACCACGACCGGTGGTAACGCGCTGAAATTTTATGCCTCCGTACGACTGGATATCCGCCGTATCGGTGCGATCAAGGACAAGGATGAAGTCGTCGGCAACCAAACCCGCGTGAAGGTCGTCAAAAACAAGGTTGCTCCGCCATTCAAAACCGTCGAATTCGATATTATGTACGGCTCCGGCATTTCCAAGGAAGGCGAGCTGATTGATCTCGGCGTCAAGCTGGATATTGTCGAAAAATCCGGCAGCTGGTTCTCCTATAACAATCAACGCATCGGTCAGGGCAAGGAAAATGTCCGCCAATTCTTAAAAGATCAGCCGGATGTGGCTGCCGAGATCGAATCCACCATTCGCGCACAAAGCGGCATTGCCGCCAAAGCCATGGAAGAAGGCGAGACAGCTGCGGAAGAAGATGCACCCAGAGAGGTGGCATAAACACTAAAAACAATGCCGTTACTCTGGAAAGGAGTAACGACACAGCTTAGTGTTAACTACGAGAGAACTTATTACTATCCCGCGTGCCCGGTCGCTTTACGTTGCGGATGATCAATCGCCACCAATGCCGATACGTCATCCGGCCCTGCAAATGTTTCTTGACCGGAAAACTGCATTTCTGCCGCTTTCTCTATCAATGCCATACTGAGCATTAACGGTGCCGTTTTCTCAGCATTGTCGCCTCGGGTAAAGACTTCTATGCCCAGATCATCCAGCGCATTGAGCAACACTGCCATGGCAATCGAATGCGTATTCTTGATAGGCTTTTTGCTGAAATCGATGCGCGTTTTGCGTCCCTTTTCATCCTTCGCCATGACAATACCCGCCGTTTTAGTCACCCGGTAAAATGCCCCGGCATCATTGCTGATATTCGCACTATAGGGGTAGACCACAATTTCCACCGGTCTGGTCAACCGGCAATGATGATTCCCCAAAGAGACGATATCGTCGCAAGGACGAGTGATGTGATAACTGACTGTGGAGATTTCCTGATCGGAATCTACCGCCGTCCCGACAAAAATGGAGCGAATATTCCCCTGCCTGCCAATTTCCCTAATCATAGGTGCCTCCGTTTTCTCTCTATTAAGCTATTGTTATAAATTATTTTATTTTACAGTGATAGTATTGATTCTTCTGTTACCGGAGATTAGTTGTATTGTAACATAACTGTCATAAAAGAAATGTTACAGTTTTATGACAATTGATGACATTTTAGAATTATTTTAAACTAACTTTCGTAAAATATCGGTAAAATCTCGTTCAACACTCC